>NZ_JAQNDK010000007.1:300000-582319 GCF_028368935.1 Sorangium aterium
GCCGCTTCGCGCGGGCGAACCGGCTCCTGCTCGCCTACCGGATGCTGCGCGCGCTCGGCGCCTCGCGGGCGTCGACGATCACGGGCGGGCTCGATCTCACCCACAACGACGTCGCGCGCGAGGCCGTGGGCGGCGAGCTGGCCTGGGTGCACCGCAAGGGCGCGGCGCCCGCCCGGGGCAGCGACTTCACCGTGGTGCTCGGGTCGCGAGGAGCGCCGTCGTGGGTGATGCGCTCGTGCGACGCGGAGGCTGGGCTGCGCTCCGTCGCGCACGGCGCGGGCCGCAAGATGGGGCGCAGCGAGGCGCGCGAGAAGATCGCGGCCAGGTACCGGCGGCGCGAGCTCGTCCGCACGGAGCTCGGCGGCCGCGTCGTGTGCGACGATCCGGCGCTGCTGCTCGAGGAGCACCCCGACGCGTACAAGCCGATCGAGCCGGTGATCGAGAGCCTTGTCGAGGCCGGCCTGGCGACCCCGGTCGCGCCGCTCGTGCCGGTGCTCACGGTGAAGCGATGAGCCGGTCGTGGGTGCAGATCAGCGCGGGGCGGGGGCCGATCGAGGTGAGGCGCTTCGTGGCGCGGCTCGCCGAGCGCATGGAGGCGCTCTGCCAGGAGCGCGGGCTCGTGGTGGTCGACGTCACGGTGCACGGCGACGAGGACGCGCCGGCCTCGGTCGAGATCCTGGTGGAGGGCGACGCGCGGCGCTGCCTGGAGGGCGAGCTCGGGACGCACGCGCTGGTCGAACGGAGCGCGGCGCGGGGGAAGGCGGCGCGCAAGCGGTGGTTCGCGGGGGTGGCGATCCACGCTGCGGCGGCGGACGCCGGGGCGGGCGCGGGCGAGGGCGTCGACCTGGGTGAGCTCGAGATCTCGGCCTGCCGGGCGAGCGGGCCAGGAGGGCAGCACGTGAACAAGACCCTGTCGGCGGTCCGGATCCACCACCGGCCGAGCGGGATCACGGTGCGCGTCGCCGATGAGCGCTCGCAGCGCGCGAACGTCCGCCGCGGCGTGGAGCGCATCGCCGAGCGGCTCGCGGAGCGCGCCGCCCGGCGCGTCGCAGAAGGGGAGGCCGCGCGCTGGAGCGAACACGACCGGATCGTCCGGGGAGAGCCGGTGAGGACGTACCGGGTGGGGCGGAAGAGCGCGCTCGTGGTGGAGGAGGCCCGGGAGGGGCGGTAAGGGGAGCGGCCTCGCGTCTTGTTGGACAGGCGTGGTCTCTCTCGCTCGCTATTTAAGTCGGCTCCGCCAATAGCCAGGCATTCGACTCGTGTGGCCAAACGCCAGCACGAGGACATGCTCGTCCCGGATGACGAAGTAGGCGATATACGGGAACCGTGTGAACAGGAACCGGCGGACGACCTTGCTGCCCGCAACGAGGGGCCATGTGGTTGGGCTCGCCGCGATTGCACTCAGTACACGATCGGCCTCGGCCAGCAGATCCTCACCGAGGCCCTCTCGCTCCTGCTCATACCAGTCCGCGGCGGCGGTAAGCTCGGCGTCTGCCTCGTCGAGAACGACGATCTTCATTTGCGGTTCGTGCGGAGACGTGTAGCGAGCCGTTCCCGAACAGCGTCCCAAGGCTCGGCGCTCGCCGTGCCACGGTCGACGTCCTGCAGACGTCGCTCAACCTCGGCGAGCCAGGCAGCCTCAACGTCCTCGTCCTCTGGTCCGTCGAGGCTCGCGATCAAGCGCTTCGCGACGTCTGCTCGCTCCTCCGGCGGAAGTTGCAGAGCCTCGGCAAGCACGGCATTCCTGGACGACATCTCGGGATTGTAGCAGGATTTCGACCCATCGGCATCGCCGACGACCGGATGGTCGGCGCCACTTCCTCCGGCCGCAGCAGCTGACGGCTACAGCTGCCGCATGAAGGCGGTGAGATCACTCTTCTCGTCGCGCGAGAGGTTCAAGCCGAGCACGATGTTGAAGAACTCCACCGTGTCCTCGAGCGTCAGGCAACGCCCGTCGTGCAGGTACGGCGGGCTGTCCTTGATGCCGCGCAGGGTGAAGGTCTTGATCGGGCCGTCCCCCGGCTCGTCCTTGAGGAAGCGCTCGAGATGCAAGTCGTGCTGCTGGTTGTCCAGGTAGAAGGGCGCCGCGTGGCAGCTCCCGCATTGACCCTTGCCGAAGAAGATCTGCTCGCCTCGCAGCTCGCTCGGGGTCGCCTTCGCGCGGTCGAGGCGGCCGGTCGCCGGGTCGAGCTTGGGCGTCGGCGGGAAATCGAGCATGTTCTGCAGCTGCGCCATGTGGCTGACCTGGATGCGGTCGAGGATGTTCATGCCCTTCTTCATGGCGTGGATGGCATCGCCGTTGAAGTAGGCCGTGCGCTGCTCGAACTCCGTGAAGTCTTCGACGGATCGCAGGCTCCGCTTCGATCCGTGGATCTGCTGGTTGAACACCCCTCGCAAGCTCACCGTGTCGAGGCGGAGGCGCCGCTCCTGCGGGCGCATGTCCGGGTTCAGGTGGAACTGCCCCGTCGTGTGGCCGTTGATGTGGCAGTCGAGGCACGTCACGCCGAGGCTCGGATCACGCGACTTGCGATCGTCGGTCGGGTTGAACTCCTCCTGCGGGAACGAGGTCAGGAGGAGCCGGAGCCCGTCGAGCTGCACCGGCGTGAGGAGGTCCTTGAAGAGCCGGTAGTAGTTGTTGATCGACACCACCTCACCGCGCGATACGTCGCCGAGCTCCGGCCGGTTGCTCAGGAACATCGCGGGCGGGAACTCGGGCAGGAACGCCTCCGGCAGATCGAAGTCCACGTCGAAGCGCTCGAGCCGCGGGAACATCGCGATCTGCATCTTCGGGAAGACCTGGCCGCCGTTCGCCTGCAGGGGATGGGGCAGCGACGGATACGGGAAGACACCCTGCCGCTTGATCTCCAGGGGAGGCATGGCGGCCAGCTTCTCCCAGGTCAACCCGCTCTGGAGCCGCGCCGTCGGGCCAACGCAGAGCGGCTTGCCGCGCGACATCTTGGCGACGGGGTCGAACCTGGGCGTGAGATCGTAGCGCTGCTCGAGGAGCTTCTGCTGAGCGCGCATGACGTTGGGTTTGTTCGCGATCTCCTGCTTCATGATGGCGGTGGGATCCTCGTTCGGCTTGTCCGAGTTCAGCGGATCCCGGTAGAAGTCGAACCCCGAGACCCTCCCCTGCTTCGGTTGGCTCAGGAACACGGGAGAGGACGGCTCGGCGTTCCGCGCGCTGAAGATGTCGGAGAGGTCGTGGGACGTCTTCCTCTGCTCCGGCCGTTGCACCGCGACCCGGCAAGCCTCCTGTGCGCGGGCGATCGCGTCGGGAGGCGGGGTCGGACAGCTCGTCTGCGCCCACACGCTGGCGATGCCGCAGCCGACCAGCGATGTCGCGACGAGCGCGACGACGCCGCGGCAAATCGGCCTCTCGGCGAGCGCGACGGTCGTCCGTGACGAGGCTGGTCGGTTCTTGCTCATGCTCGTCCGTTTGCAAGCGCCAGACCGATCCTCGAGCGATCCTCGGACAGCGAGATACCTCGCGGGCAGAATCAAATGCTGCAGGACCCGACAAACCGCGGGAATTTGAACAGCCCGGCCGAGCCTCCGGCGGGCCGCTCCCAGATCGGCGCGAAGGACTTCACCACCATGGGCGAGGACTACCAGGCGGTGCTCGACGCGGTGGGCTCTGGCCGCCTGGCGCGCGGGCTCGCCGCCCGTGGGGCCGGGAGGCGCATTGGACCGCTCGCGCCATCACCTCCCGCGCTGCGGCAACCTGTCGCAGAGTTCCGCGACGAGAACCTGATAAGGTCCCGGGGCTCCACCCATTCAGAGGAGCAGGTATGGCGAGCTTCGAGCGAGGCTGCGTCGTCATTTTGTTGTTTGGTGCGGTGCTTTCAGGTTGCGGCGGCGAGGACGACCCCGCGCTCGCGGAGGTGAGCGAAGCGCTGTTCGCTTCGCCTTTCGGGTGAGGCTCCGACGCGCGCCGGCCGAGGGACGGGAGCTGAATCGGCCTGAGCGCATCGAGGACCGCGAGGAGGCGGTCGCCCTGCAGGACGCCTCGGCCCTGTCGAGGTCGCCGCCCTCGCGGGGCGAGGCTGGCGAGGGGGCGGCGCGGGGACACGCCGGCGCGACGAAACGCCGCGGTGACTTGCTCCACTTCCTGCGGTACGAACACCCCATGAGCGTCGTCATGCGGGTCGACCGCTTGGATACGGCCGCTCCCACGACAGCGGGTGCAGCGGCTCCCATCCTGGCACGGCGCAGGAAAGCCGAACCTCTCGAAGAAGAAACGGAGCTTCAGCTCGGGCTGTCCTGGTTGCTCAAGCTGCGCTGGGGCGCGGTCGCCGGACAGCTCATGGCCCTGGTCTTGGTCCGGGTGATCCTCGCGCTCGACTTGCCGTATGTGCCGCTCCTCGGCCTGGTGACGTTCACTGCCGCGACGAACGCTGGCCTCCTGCTATGGGGCCAGCCGTCCACCAGCACCTGGAGACTCCCCGCGGTCCTCGCGCTTGATGTTGTCGTCCTCACGATGATGCTGGCAGCCTCTGGAGGGGCGAGCAATCCCTTCACCGTCTTCTTTCTTGTGCATGTGGCGCTCGCGGCGCTGTTGCTCGAGGCCCGGCTGGCCTGGACGGTTGTCGTCCTCACCGTCGCGGCCTTCGCCGCACTCTTCTTCATCCCGTCACAACACCTGGCGTTCCATGATCACGGGCGTTGGTCGACGCACCTCGTCGGGATGTGGATCGCCTATGTCCTCGCAGCAGGGTTCGTGGCGCACTTCGTCGGGCGTGTGTCGCGAGCGATCCGGGGGCGGGAACAGCGCTTGGCAGAGATCGCCAGCCTCGCGGCGCAGAACGAGCGTCTCGCCACGCTCTCGAGCTTCTCCGCGAACGCGGCGCACGAGCTCGGCTCACCGCTCGCCACCATCGGCCTCGCCGCGAAGGAGCTGGCGATCGGGCTGCGACGCGAGCCTCCGAGCTGCGGGCTAGCCGCGGACGCCGACCTGGTGTGTCGCGAGGTGGCGCGTTGCCGCGAGATCCTCGCCGACATCTCCGCACGCGCGGGCGAGTCCGTCGGCGAGATGCCGGTTCGGGTGACGCTTGAACGGGTGGTCGCGGAGCTCCATCGTCTCATGTCCCCGGTGCTCATCCCGCATCTTCGCCTCACGTACGACGACGACGCCAGCAGCCTTGCCGCCCTCGTGGCCCCGGTCAAGACCCTCGCGCAGATGCTCCACAACCTGATCCGCAACGCGTTCGACGCCCAGGAGGACGCCGATGTCGAAGAGCCTGTCGAGCTGCGCATCGTCGCGGCCGAGCGCCTCTGCTTCCATGTGCTGGACCGGGGGAAGGGGATTCCGGCGGACATCCAGGCGAAGCTAGGTGAGCCCTTCGTGACGACGAAGGCGGACCGCGGCGGCTTGGGGCTCGGCGTCTATCTCGCGCGGGCCTACGCGGAGCGTACCGGCGGATACCTGCTCTTCCAGGCTCGGCCAGAAGGGGGCTCCGCCGTGGAGCTCTGCCTCGCTCGCGATGCGCTGCGGGGGGAGCATGAGCCAGGCCGTGCATCGTGAGCACGGCCATGAGGACGAGGGCCGCTCTGTCCTCGTGGTCGATGATGAGGATGCCTTTCGTGACCGTCTCGTGCGTGCGCTCGCAGAACGAGGCTTCGAGGCGGTCGGAGTGCCATCCGCCGAGGAGGCGATTCGCCACGCTCAGCTCGAAACTCCTGAGTGCGCAGTCGTCGATCTCCGCATGCCGCGCACGTCGGGCCTCCATGCCGTGCGGAAGCTCCACGAGCTCGACCCCACCACCCGCATCGTGGTCTTGACCGGTTACGGCAGCATCGCGACGGCCCTGGATGCAGTTCGGTCGGGGGCCGTCCACTATCTGACGAAGCCCGCCGACATCGACGAGATCGTCGCGGCGTTCGACCACGACGGGTCGCCCGCCGACGAGCCGCCGCCGACCTCCGTGCCGTCGCTCGAACGTGTCGAGTGGGAACACATCGACCGCGTGCTCGTGAGCTGCGGCGGCAACATCACCCGTGCAGCGGCGCTTCTCGGGCTGCATCGTCGCTCCCTGCAGCGCAAGATCGGTAAGCGCCCGGGCCCGCGGTGATCGGGCGCCAATCCGTGACGGCTGCGCGCTCGAGGCCAGGGCCCGCGTCGAGAGGAGGTGCGGGAGTGCCTTCGGGGTGAGCCTGCCGCGATGACGCATGGCGCGCTCGACGGCGCGGCGCCGCCGAGGCCGCGACGTGGGGGAGTCGTTGCGGCTGGAGCCACGCGGCATTTCGTCGCGCGACCCTTGGCCACGCTGAAAAATGGCCCGAGTTCATGCACATAGGCGAGGCATGGACCTGCCTGTATTCCACCTCGACTTCCTCAACAACCGCATGCTCATCGCGATCATCGCGGTGCTGCACGTGGTCATCAACCATGGGATGGCAGTCGGTGGCATTCCGCTGGTGGCTTACCTCGAACGACGGGGCGTCCAGACCGGCGATGAGTCCTGGGACGCTCTGGCGCACCGCCTCCTCTCCTTCTTCTTCATCGTCACGACGACCGTCGGCGCGCTCACCGGCGTGGGCATCTGGCTCTCCGCGTCGCTCGTGAACCCGTACGCCATCGGGAGCCTGATCCGGGTCTTCTTCTGGACGTGGTTCACCGAATGGCTCGTGTTCGTGACCGAGGTCGTTCTCATCTTGGCCTACTACCTGAGCTGGAAGAGGTGGACCGGGCCGCGCAAGCGGGCGCACGTCAAGCTGGGCGCTGCGCTCTCCATCGCCTCATGGATCACGATGGCGCTGATCGTGTCCATCCTCGGATTCATGATGGACCCCGGCTCGTGGCGCACCGACCGAACGCTCTTTAGCGGGATGTTCAACCCGATCTACCTGCCGCAGCTCGCGTTCCGCACCCCCCTCGCCATGGTCATGGCAGGCGCGTTCGGCCTCGCCGCGTTGCTGTGGGTCACCAAGCGCGGATCGGCGCTTCGCGCGCGAGCGGTGAGGTCGATCGCCCACTGGTCCCTGCTCTGGACGCTCCCGTGCGTCGCGGGCGGCTGGTGGTATGCGCGCGTCGTCCCCGCGGCGATGCAGGCGAACATCCCCGTCGCGCTCCTCACGCAGCTGCTCGAGGGATGGGCGCGCACTGCGCTGTGGGTGCTAGGTGGCGCCTGCATCGCTATCGCGCTCGTGATGGCCTGGGGGGCCGCTCGTCCGGCTAGCCTCCGTCGCTGGGCGTTCGTCGTGCCCGCGGTGCTAACCGTCCTGCTCCTCGGCACGTTCGAGCGCGTGCGCGAGTTCGTTCGAAAGCCGTACGCGATCGCCGGGTATCTGTACGCGAACGGGCTCCGTGAGGAAGACTATCCGCTGCTGCAGCGCGACGGGCTCCTCGCGCACGCGACGTACACGGCGGTCCGCCGGATCACGCCGGAGAATGAGCTCGAGGCCGGGCGCGAGATCTTCAACCTCGCATGCACGAGATGTCACACGGTCGACGGTGTGAACGGCATCCGCGGGCTCCTCGAAGGCATGTACAGCAACCGAGATTCGTGGGACTACGCGGAGCCCTGGCGGCGTGATGCCATCGCCAGCTACATCGGGGCGATGCACAACGCGCGGCCCTTTATGCCGCCATTCCCCGGGAACGAACAGGAGAAGCAGGCTCTCGCAGCGTGGCTCGAGAGCCTTCAGACCCAGCGCGACGTTATCGAAGGAGCGCAGGTCACGGGGGTCGCGGCACCACCGCGGCCGAAGCGACGAAGCGACGGAACGCTCGCCGTCGACCCGTGACCGCTCCCGTCAAGAATTCAAGGATTCGCAGGACATGAACCCGACACCGATCCCGAGAGACATTCCCCTCCCGCTCCCAGCAAGTCAGGGACTGCTGGAGGGGCTGCTCGTCATTGCCTTCATCGCCCACATTCTCTTCGTCAACCTGATGGTGGGCGGCTCGCTTCTCGTGCTCGGCTTCGAGATCCGCGGCCTTCGTGACCGCGACTTCGACAAGCTCGCACGCGCGCTCGCGGCGACCGTCACGGTCAACAAGAGCCTCGCCGTGGTGCTCGGCGTCGCGCCGCTCCTCCTCATCAACGTTCTGTACACGATCCACTTCTACACCGCGAACGCGCTCACGGGTACGGCGTGGATCCTGTTGATCCCGGCGATCGCGACGACGTTCCTTCTCCTCTACCTCCACAAGTACACGTGGGATCGGCTCGAGACACAGAAGGGGCTTCATATCGCGATCCTCGGACTCGCGGTAGCGCTTTTTCTCGTCATCCCGCTCGTGTTCTTGGCGAATGTGAACCTGATGATGTTCCCGGAGCGCTGGACTGGGGTTCGAGGTTTTTTCAGCTCGCTTCTGCTACCGAACGTCTTCCCTCGATACTTTCACTTCCTCTGCGCGTCACTCATCCTGACGAGCCTCTTCGGAGTCTGGTACTTCGGCCGGAGCAAGTTTCCAGCCGAGGAGACCTTCGAGCGGCTCACGCGACCGCGGCTTCGGCGCATCTTCTACTCCGTCGCGTTCGCCGTCTCGCTGGCGCAGTTCATCGTCGGGCCGCTCGTGCTATTCACGCTCCCTTCGAAGGGCTTCCACGTGTCGGTCGTAACCCCCATCCTGATCGGCGCTGGCGTTGCGGTCCCCGCGGTCTGGATGATGTGGAAAGAGCTGTCGGTCTCCGAGCCGCACGGCAAACGTCTGCCGCTCATCGTCGGGTACATCTCGCTCACCGTGTTTTGCATGGCCTTCGGTCGACACATGTACCGGGGCGTCGCTCTCGCCGAGCATCGAGCTGAAATGCAGGAGGTGACTCGCCGGTGGGTCGATGACTCGGCCCAAGCGGCGTACGATCTTCGCGTGGGACGTGAGCGCGCCGCCGCGGGCGTCAGCGATGGGCAACATCTCTTCCACAACACCTGCGGCGCCTGTCACGGCGTCGACCGTCGGATCGTCGGGCCGCCGCTCACCGAGATCGCTCAGATCTACGCAGGCAACCCGAACGGCATCGTGACGTGGGCCCGGGCACCCGGGAAGAAGCGCGCTGATGCGCCTCAGATGCCACCGTTCGCCTCGCTCGGAGACGAGCGCCTCCGGCAGATCGCCGAGTACATGCTGGAGACCGGGGCAGCGGCGCGTTGAGCGCTACCGCGCTGAAGAACTTGCGCCGTGCGGGGCTGAGGCGGCGCGCGGTCTGCGCCGCTTCAGCGCCTTGCGGAGCTGCCGCTGAGGAGCTGCTCGACCTCTGCCTCGTGGTCGGGGCATCCGCGAGCGAGGAGCACGAGCAACGAGGAGCCGTCGTCCCGCGCCTCACGCGCGAGCACGAACTGGGCGGAGGTCTCGAGCCGCGCGCCGCGCGCGCTCGGGTCCTCGGGCGTCACGCGCATCCGCGCGGCCATGAGCAACCCCTCATGAAACTCGAAGCGCGCAGAGAGGGGCGCCCTGGCGGCCGCCGCATCGCCCCGCGACCACTCCATCGAAGGCCCGGCGCAGCCCGTGGCCTCGCTCCAGCGTCCGGTCGGCCCAGCGTCGAAGCGCCGGACGACCTCGCTCGCCGTCATCCCGAGCTCGATCCCGTGAATGGCGAAGGCGCCGTTCGCCGACGGAGCGAAGGAGAGCGCCGTGAACGTGACGATTCCCAGCCCCGCGGCGACGAACGCGGCGCCGATCGCGCGGCCCCCCATCCACGCTCGCCGCCCGGCAGTCGGCTCACCTGCGCTTTTCGACCCGCGTAAGGACACGGCGGGCGTCCTCCGTCTCGTAGAAATCGAACGCGATACGGTCGCCGACCTCGATACCGTCGAGCTGCGACGGGCCCTGGGGCTCGAACGACATCGTCATCGCGCTCATGTAGCCCGGGATGTCGTCGTGCGCGATGTTGACATAGGCCCGCCCAGGGCCGAGCGAGCGGACGGCGCCCGTCGCGTGGTGGACACGCGGAGCGGCGGTGGACGCTTTCGAGCACGCGACCGTGAGGCTCGTTGCGATCGCCGCCCCGAGCAGCAGGGACCGCGCGAGATGAACGGCGCCGAGGCGAGAGCACATCGATCGGCTCATGTCAGCTCCTTCGAGGCCAATCGCTCCGCGTCGCGGACGAGCTCGTTCATTCGTTCTTCATCGCCGATTTGATAGTAGCCACGAATGCGACCGAGCCCATCGACCAGGACGAACCATTCGCCGTGCATGATCGCGCCGAGCCCGGCCGACGGGTCGGCTCGCTCGAAGCGGATCTTGAACCCCTTCACCACCACGCGATTCAGCTCCTCGCTCCGACCGGAGAGGAACGACCAGGCACCACGGCCGCTGCTGTAGCGCGCCGCGTACGAGCGCAGCACGTCGGGTGTGTCGTTCTCCGGGTCCAGCGTGATCGAGATGAGGTGGATGGGGAGCGCCTGTCCGCGCGCCGCGCTGCGCTGGGCGATCCGCTCCTGGAACGCCGCCATCTGCGCCGACAGCCTCGGGCAGGACACGGGACAGCTCGCATAGAAGAAGTCGACGATCAGCGTCTGCTCGCGGAGCGACTCCCGCGTGACGGGACGAGCGTCCTGATCCGTCATCGAGAACGCCGGCATCTCGCCGAGCACGGGCGGCGAGGCGGGCGCCTCGCGCACGCGCGACCGCACGCCGAGGAGCGCGATCCCCGCGAGCGCAGAGACGCAGAGCCCGATCTGCACCGGGCGCAGGCGGCCGCGCCGGCGAACCGGCGCTCCGACACCTGCCAGCGATGGCCGCGAAGATGAAGATGTGGAGGGGGAGAGAACCTCGTGCGGCATGCGCGCGACATTAGGTCGCGCCGTGCAGGTCGAGCAATGCGTCACGGTGTCGCATCCCGTCGAACGATGCTGCCCTATCGCGGCCTCCGGCGCGCATCTGGCCGCGTGGTGACCAGCGCGACATCGTGTCGCAGGGCCGTGGAGGCCGGCAGCGGTAGTCTGTTTCGCCATGAGCCAGCGAGAGCACCGCGGCGCTGCGAATGACTCGGTCCGTTCCCCTCACGGCGCGCGCGACGTGAGTTCGCCTCTGCGTGTCCGATCGCCGCGGAGTTGGCGCTGGCGCCGCGCGGTGGCGCTGGCCGCCGCCGTCGCGGGCGTGGCGCTCAGCGCTAGGGCCGAGCCCGCGCCGCCCAGCCAGGCCGCCTCCGAGCTCGTCGACTCGACCCCGGCGCCTGGCGAGAGGGCGCTTGCAGCGCGTCTGCTCGCGCCTTGTTGCTGGGATCAGACGCTCGATGTCCACGAATCGGAGGTGGCACGCGATCTTCGTCGCGAGATCCACGCGCGCCTCCGTCGGGGCGAGGCGGCCGACGCCATCGAGCAGGACCTCGTTGTGCGTTACGGCGAACGCCTCCGCGCGGCGCCCTCGTCGGGCACGCTCGGCCAGGTCGCGCTGGGATTGATGCTGGGCATCGCGGTGACCTTCCTCGGGCTCTTTGCCCTGCTGCGATCGTGGCGGAGCAACGCAGCGCAGGCCGCTCCGTCCGGAGGCACCCTTGCGGCTGCGCGCGACGAGTACGACGAGCGCCTCGACGACGAGCTCCGGGAGCGCGACGCGTGAGTGCACCTGCCATCCCGGTTGATTGGAGAGGAGGCTCAGCAGGGACATCTCGTTATGACCGCGGCGCAGTGGCCGCGTCGGAAAACTCTTCTCCCCGATTCGGCCGGTTCCCCTTGAAGGACGGCCACGAGCTGCGACAAATTGCTGCACCCAGGAGCGACGAATTTCGAGTAGGCTCCGCTCCGGTGCGGTGGTGACGCCGTTGTGGCTTCGTAGCTTGAAAGGTTGCCCGATGGTTTGTTCAATGGCTCGTGTCACGCTCCTCGTCGTGGCCTGTCTCGCGGCTCTGAGCGGGTGCGGCGGGAGCGATGAGGACGTCGTCTCGAAGACGTTCGCGCTGCGCTTCGCCGCCAAGGTCGGCGACAGGCCGTTCTCCTGCACCGACACCTTCGATGGAGTCGGCACGACCGGATCGTCGGTGAATGCGCTCGATTTTCGCATGTACGTCTACGACGTGCGGCTCGTTCACGGGGACGGGTCCGAGGAGCCCCTCTCGCTCGAGCAGGATGGCCAGTGGCAGCGCGACAAGATCGCGTTCCTCGACTTCGAGGACGGCACGGGCTCCTGCGAGACCGGCAGCCCGGAGACGAGGACCGAGGTCGTCGGCACTGCCCCCGCCGGCGATTACGCTGGTGTCAGGTTCAACGTGGGCTTGCCCCCGGAGATGAACCACCTGGACGCGGCGACGGCCCCGGCGCCACTGAACATTCCCGGTATGTGGTGGTCGTGGAAGGGCGGCTACAAGTTCGTGCGCCTCGACCTCATCTCGACGATGAACTCGACGTACTTCTTCCACCTCGGGGGTACGAAGTGCGAGGGTACCGTGAGCGAGGGTTACTCGTGCGCCGCTGACAACCTCGCCGAGATACGTATCGACGGGGTCGACCCGGATTCGAGCACCATCGTTTTTGATATCGCCAGATTCTATGCCGAGTCCGATCTCGACCACCAGGTCGACGGCGAGACGGATCGCACCTCCGGTTGCATGTCCTTCGAGGGCGACCCAGAATGCCCGCCCGTCTTCAAGGCGCTCGGAATGGGCTTCGATGGCGTGAACCCGTCCGCTGCGCAGACCGCCTTCCGGGTGGAGTGAGATGTACCTCCTTGGAACAGGGACCTGCCTGCTCGCGCCGCTCTTGGTCTGTGCGCTTGCCGGCTGCGGTGCCTCCGACGAGGGCATGGATGGCCCGAGCGACGCGGAGATCCTCCCGGGCGACCCTCGCTTCGAGCGCGATCCGGCGCTCGACGTGGAGAACATCAGCGCCGCTGCGGAGAAGCGCAGCCACAACATGGGGCAGAACTGCTTCGGCTGCCATCAGCCCCACGGGCCTGGCAAGGGGATCTTCACCACGGCCGGGACGGTATACGCGCCGTCGGGCGCGCCGGTGACAGGCGGAGCGGTCGAGCTCCGCACGGCCGGCGGAGGCGAGGGAGATCTCGTGCTCTCCGTTGCCATTGACGGGAACGGGAACTTCTTCACGACCGAGCCGCTGCCCTTCCCGGACCAAGCGCTGTTCTTCTTCCTCCGGTCCCAAGACGGCGAGGGGACCAACGAGATGCCGTTTCCAACCATCTCTGGAGCGTGTAACCTGTGTCACAACGAACAGCGCCGCATTCTGCTGGAGTGATCCGCGCGAGCACGTCGGCGGCGCTCGTCGCGCTCGCGGCGGCGTCATGTGGGAGCGAGACGGAAGCGACCTTGCCGGTCGACAGCTACGAGCTCGCCTTGCCGGTCGGCTTCCCGAAGCCGTGGGTGCCGCCCGACAACCCGATGAGCGAGGCGAAGGTCGCGCTCGGGCGCGCCCTGTTCTTCGACGAGCGCCTGTCGGGCAACGGGACCATGGCGTGCGCCTCGTGTCACGAGCGCGACAGGGGGTTTGCCGACGGCAAGCCTACCCCGACAGGCTCGACAGGGGACGCGATCCCGCGCAACGCGATGGGGCTGGCCAACGTCGCCTATTTCCCGCTGCTCACGTGGGGCAACCCCACGCTGTCGTCGCTCGAGGAGCAAGCGCTCGTCCCGATGTTCGGCGAGAACCCGGTCGAGCTCGGGATCACCGGGGCCGAGGACGTCGTTCTCGACCGGCTCCGCAACGATGAGGCGTACAACGCCGCGTTCGTCGCCGCCTTCCCCGGCGAGAGCGAGCCGATCACGTTCGATACCGTCGTGAAGGCGATCGCGACGTTCGAGAGGACGCTCCTCTCCGGGCGCTCCGCGTACGATCGTTATACCTACGGCGGAGAGGCGGGAGCGATGTCCGACGCGGCGTTGCGCGGCATGGACCTCTTCTTCTCCGAGCGGCTCGAGTGTTATCACTGCCACAGCGGGATCAACCTCACGACCGCCTTCCGGAGCGCCGAGACGAAGCAGGCGGAGATGGATTTCCACAACACCGGCCTCTACAACCTCGGCTCGGACGGGGACTATCCGCCCGGCGGAGAGGGGCTGTTCGAGTTCACCGGCGACCCGGCGGACAAGGGGAAATTCCGCGTGCCTTCGCTGCGCAACGTGGAGCTGACGGCGCCTTACATGCACGACGGGAGCGTGGCCACCCTGGAGGAGGTCGTCGACCACTATGCCGCAGGAGGCAGGACCATCGACGACGGGCCGTTCGCAGGCGTGGGCAGCGAGAACCCGAACAAGAGCACGCTCGTCAGGGCTTTCACCATCACGCCGGAGGAGAAGGCGGACGTCGTGGCCTTCATGAAGAGCTTGACCGATCCGGAGTTCGCAGCCGTGGTGGACGGCGCGCCGGCGCCGTAGCCGGGTGGGTGGCAGTTCCATCGGTTACATCGGTCGGCCCCCGCTCGCGCGGACGATCTCCCCCGTGACCGCGGTGTTCGCCGCCGAGCACAGGAACACGATCGTTGACGCCACCTCCTCCGGCCGCAGCAGCCGCCCCACGGGATAGGCCTTCCCGCGCTGCGCGACGAACTCCGGTGATACATGCGCGCTCACCTTGTCGGTCAGCGTCAAGCCCGGCGCCACCACGTTGGCCAAGATCCCGTGCGGCCCGAGCTCGCGCGCGAGCACGGACGTGAGCCCGTGGAGCGCCGCCTTGGCGGCGGCGTACGGCCCTGCGCCTACCACCCCGTCGAGCGCCACGCCCGAGAAGATGTTGACGATCCGCCCCCATCCGCGCGCGCGCATCGAGGGCACCGCGGCCTGGATCGCGGCGAAGGCGCCGTCGATGTTGTCGTGGATGACGCCCTGCCACTCCGCGAGCGGGATGTCCTCGAAGCGCGGCGCTTCCCAGGGCAGGCGCTCGCTCCATCGGACAGCGTTGTTGACGAGCACATCGATCTGCCCGAAGCGCGCCAGCGTGGCCGCGACCGCCCCCTTGGCCGACTCGACCGATCCGAGGTCGAGCTCCAGCGCGAGCGCCTCGCCGCCTCGCCGCTCGATCTCCTGCACGACCTCTCGGGCCTTCTCCCGCTCGCTCCGGTAGGTGAGCGCCACGCGGGCCCCCTCGGCCGCGAGCTGCAACGCCACCTCCTTGCCGATCCCCTGCGAGCCACCGGTCACCAGCGCGCCTCTCTTCTCCAGCCCCAGATCCATGTGACACCTCGCTTTCGACAGGAAGGTAAACAAAATGGAAGAAACTTCCAAGATAAAATTGGAAGAATCTTCCAGTTGGGCCTGCTGGTCAGCGGTGCGCGGCTGGGGTAGGGGAGGGCCATGGCCGTGGCTCGACAGAACGGCGTGGCCCGCCGGGAGGCGCTGCTGGACGCGGCGCTCCGCTGCTTCGAGCAGCGGGGCCTCTTGCGCACAGGCATCGAGGACGTCCGCAAGGAGGCGGGCGCGAGCCCTTCGAGCGTGTACCACCTCTTCGAGGACTTCCCGGCGCTGGTGGCGGCGCTGCTGGAGCGGACCTTCGAGCGGCTGGTGGGGTACGTGACCGCGCGCGTGCTCGACGCGAGGACGGCGCGCTCGGCGGTGCGGGCGCTGGTGGAGGCGCACTTGACCTGGGTGTTCGACCACGAGGCCGAGGCGCGCTTCATGTACCAGGCGCTCGCGCTGGAGCTCGACGGGCATCACCGCGCCGCGCTCCGGGAGACCAAGGCGCGGCTCAAGGCGGAGACGGTCGCGCACCTCTCGGAGCTCGGCGTCCTCTCCGGGGCGTGCTCGTCCGAGGCGATGGTCGACGTCGTGCTGCTCGGGCCGGCGCATCAGGCCTGCCGCGCCTACCTCTCCGGTTCAGGCGCCGTGGACCCCACGTGGATGAAGGAGACCCTGCCCGAGCTCGCATGCGCAGCGATGGGCAAGGTCGACCCGGCGCAACCGGCGGCACGGACAGGGCGGCGCGCCGGTGGCGGGGAGCCGCGTCAGCAGGCCGGCGGGAGACGGAAAGGCAAGCTCGAGATCGGCTAGGCGCATCCGCCGAATGCGCATCGAGGACGACGCCCCCTGTGCGCTCGCCGCCTCATGGTCATCCAAGTCGCGTCGCAAGTGAACAGCCAGGCCTTTGATGCTCATCGCGACTTCACTGTCCGGGCCAAATCCTCCGTGGTTACCCGGAGTTCGATGATGTCGCGCAGCGCGCCGATGGCCTTCGCGCGCCGCTTGTAGAGCGTAGAGAGAGGTAGCCCCGCGCCTTCCGCCACCTGGGCCATCGGGATCCCATCCAGATCGTGTGCCACGAGAACAAAGCGCAGCTTCGGATCGAGCTCGTTCACCGCGTCGATGGTGCCCGTTCTGATGCTGTCGGATTCCATCGCGGCGAAGGCATCCGGCGCGGGATCGGCGAGTTCGATCAAATCGACAAGCTCCTCCCTGCGGCGCCGCATACGCTCGTGATAGTGCGAGGCAACGTGTACGGTGATCGCGTTCAACCAGCGTTCCGGCCTGCCGCGCTTCGGATCGAACCTGGGCCAGCTCTCCCAGGCGGTGAGCCAGACCTGCCCTGCCACGTCGGTACGATGGCACCGTGGGACCCCCAGCCTCCCCAGCAAGCTCAGCACGGCACGAACGAGCGCTGGGCAAAACAGGCGCGCGTGCGCGTCGGCTCGCTCGTCTTCATTCGACGGACGACCCGTGGCTTCACCCTCCCCCGACGGCGATGGACAGCTGCGCTCATCCATGGCTCCCCACTCCCGGAAGTGTCGTGTTCAGCGGAGAGCGCTCCGCGTCCTCCCAGTCGGACGCACTGGCCGCGCTCGCCCCCCCTTCATCCTGCTGTACTGGGAAGCTCGTCAGCGCCCCAGCGCGACGGGCGAGCTCCGACCCAGCGGCGGCGCGGACAGGGAGCGGCGACCGAAGCCGCGGCAGTGGAGGCGGTGGGAGCTTCGCCCGCGGGCTCCTGGCCGCCTGCTCGGGAGACGGCACCACGGGCGGAGGAACGTCGAGCGCACGAGAAGGCGTCGTCGGCGGAAGTGGCGGCACCGAGGTCGGCGCGGGTGACGACAGCGGACGCGCAGAGCTCTCCCGCCTGGTGACGGGCTCGCCGACCGGGATCACCATGGTCTCCTCTGCGTTTGCTCGATAGTCGTCGTGCAGCCGCCACAGGCGCTCCCAGTACCGCGCAGGCGTGCCGGTGAAGGCCTCCAGCTGCCGGGGGCAAGGCCGGGGGTCATAGGAAGGTCGCTCCTGAGCAGCTGCTCCACCTCTCTCGGCGATAGCCCCGTGCTCTCGGCCAGCTTTCTCCTCCACGAAGGGATCGTCGCGCAGAACGACTCGAGGACCCTTCCTGGCCAGGGGACCTGGCGCGCGCGGGCGTCTGTCAGCTCCGCGAGCGCCGCATCGACATGACAGTCCAGAAGACGCCGGAATCGGTCCCGCTCCCCTGCTGCCTGCTCCTTCGCATCGGTGAGGGTCGACGTCTCGTCATCATGCGCGTGCTCGCGCGCCTCACGGAGCCCGCGCTCGCGTCCCAGCGCTTCGCGCGCGGTGACCGCGAAACCGATTGCGACGCAGGCGATCATCGCGAGCCCGAGCGGCGAGACGAGCCACATCGCACCCAGCATCTCCTCCATGTTCCCTCCTGAACCGTGAGCATTCCTGTCCAACGCATGGCAGAGCTCGGCCTTGTGCTGCCTCACGACAGCACCGACCTCACCGCTTGCTTGGCTGTTGATGGACAGCCGAGCCGTCAGCGAAGCTGCCTGAGCATCTCTTCGCGCTCGGCCGCGAGCCGACCGCGCGGGAACTCCTCCGCATGTGCCTCGAGGAGCCGGTGCGCCTCGAGGTCCGCCTCTGGGCTGTGAGCCTCGATGGCCGTCCGGGCCTGGCTGATCAGGCTCCTCTCGCGCGCGCTGATCGCCGGCTGCGCGTGCGTCGTCGAGGACGACGCATGCGGAGCAGCCGTTACTAACGGTGCGGGCGTCGTGGTCGCACCGGCGCCATCCTGTCCGGCGCCGCGCACCACGGGGAGCGCAGCGGCCTGGGCTGCGGGCGATGCGGAGGACGTCCCCGCCTGCCCGGCGCGGCGCTCCGCGGGGAGCGACGCGGAGGCCGGCCCCGTCAGCGCGGGCCACCCGTCATCGAGAGCCGATCGAACCCACGACTGCAGCGTGGACGAGGAGGTCACGGCAGCGACCATGGCGCTCATGAGCACGACGCCCGCCCCCTGCGCCAGGAGCCTCCAACTCCAGCGGAGCAGGGAGCCGATCCACCCCTGGCGTGGAGTGAGCCCGAACGGAACGACGCAGGGGGTCTCGTCCCATCCGCGCGAGCGTTGCTTCGCCCTCCGGCGTTGCGCCGCCTCCTCCAGCTGCTCGCGGGCTCGACGGTGCAGCGTCTTCACGGCGTCAGGGTGAAGCCCAAGCTCCGCGGCGATCTGGGTCAGCGGGATCTCCTCGAGGTCATGCTTGATCAAGATGCCCCGGTACTTCGGCTCGACACCGTCGATGAGCTCGCGCACCAGGGCTTCCCGCTGGCGCCACCTGAGCAGCTCTTCCGGCGTGGGGTGCTCGTCGTGGAGCTCGGGGTCGTCCGACGGCGTCAGCACCTCTCGCCGGCGGCGCGCGCTTCGAACATGGTCGCGCGCCTGGTTGGCCGCGATCGTGACGCGGTAAGGCGCCGGGTCCCCGCCTGCCTCGATCCGCCCCTCGGCGTCGAGCCCCCGGAGCAGCGCGTCCTGCGCGACGTCCTCGGCATCGCGAGCCGGGACGCGGAAGCGCCTCGCCAGGCGCCGGAAGAGCTCGAAGCTGCTGAAGGTCCCCGCTGGCTTGCCCATGCCGGTAGCACGTCTGAGCGGCCCTCCCGGGGTCAGAAAAGTGAAGGGGCCGGCTCACTTTGGTAGGACAATGTGCGCCAACGCTCCGCCTGCGCGCTCGCACAGCACCCGCCCTCTGGGAGAGATGACAACGTTGCTGGTTTGCTCTGAAATTTCTCACGGCAAACGCAAGCGCATGGCGATTTCACCCGCCATTGACGCCGAGCAGTTGACGCAACTACCGTCGTGACATGCGTTGCGCTCCACAGCTCCTCTCGATTCTCCTTGCGCTCGGGGCATCAACATGCCTGACGAGCGCAGCGCGCGCCCAGGGCGGCTCGTCGATGACAAGATCGAGAGAGAACTCGACGGTGAAGGACCATGTTCGCCGTGGCCAGAGGGCGCGCGCGGCGGGGCAGTGGACCGAGGCATATGCCGCCTACAAGGTGGCATTCGACGCCGCAGACCCGGCGTCGAGCACGGAGCGCGAGCGCGCGGAGATTGCCGGGGAGCTCGGCCTCTGCGAGGTCGCGTTGGGCAAATACCGCGATGCGGCCGAACACCTGGCCTGGAGCCTCGAGCAGCGCGAGGCGCTGCCGGCCGCGCTGCAGAAGCGATTCGAGGAAGGGCAGCGCAAGGCAACACCGCACGTCGCGAAGCTCCGTCTCTCCGTCGACCCGCCGGACGCCGAGGTGATCGTCGACACCAAACCGATCGGCCGCGTCGCGCGCGTCTACACGCTGTTCGTCGAGCCCGGCCTGCACACGGTGCGAGCCCGAGCACCGGGCCGCGAAGATGCGTTCCACACCTTGCGCACCGTGGCGAAGGCGGAGCACGAGATCTCGCTTCATTGTCCGCGCGCGTCGGTGAGCAGCGCCGGAGAGGACGCGCCGGGTTCATCGAGCGAAGCGCCGCGAGCCATGAGCTCTCCGGCGGCTGCGCAGGCGCGGCCTCCCAGCCCATGGGCTTCCTGGCCGGGGACGGCGCGGATAGGCGGCATCGTGGTGACGACGGCGACTGCGGCAGCCGGCGCGGTCTTTCTCCTGCGCGCTCACGTCGTCCACGGTGATCTGCGCGAGCGGGACATCACGCTTCGCGCGCAGGGGTGGACGTCACATACGTGCCGGGAAGCCAGCGCACCGGCGGCGTGCGCCGGCATTCGTGACCGGGTGAACGAGCGGGATCTGTTCGCGACCCTCGGCAAGGTGTCGCTGGCGACGAGCGCCGTGTTCGGCGTGGCGACGGCGGCCTCGTTCTTCACGGAGGTTGCCTTTTTCGGTGGTGCGCCCAAAGCCGCTGGCCTTCGCATCGTGCCGGTGACGACGAGCGAACGAGCGGGTGTGCTCGTCGAGGGACCGTGGTGAGCGAGAGGCGAGGTCATGCGTTCTAGATCGATGGGTCGCAGTCGAGGGGTCCTCCGTTCGCTGGCGTCCGTCGCGCTCGGTCTGGCAGGCGCCGCCGGGAACACGGGGTGCTACTCCGACAGCTGTGCGGACAGCTACTGGTGCGAGGTTCCGCCGCCGGAGCCATCTCCTTGTGATGGGGATCCGAGGACGGCGACGGCGCTCGACATGTGCGGCGTGTTCGTCGGCGAGGAGGGCGACGACAACAGCCTCGGCACGAAGGACGCGCCGGTGAGGACGTTGCAACGTGCGATCGGCCTCGCCGCGCAGGTTCGACGCGACGGCCAGGCGCCGACCCGGCGCGTGTACGCGTGCAGCGGATTGTTCGAGGAGGCCATCTCGCTCCCCCAGGGGGTCGACCTCTGGGGCGGCCGTCTGTGTGCCGGCGGCGACTGGTCCTACGGAGGGCCGCTCGACGAGCAGAACGCGTTGACCGTCATCGCGCCGCCCGTGGGGATCCCGGTGCGGGTCCTCGGGGGGGACGACGCCGTCATCGCGGGGGACGACACGACGTCGGAGATTTTCGGCGTACGCGCCGTGGCGGCCGACGCCTCCGCCGGCGACCACAAGTCGTCGATCGCGATGATCCTGGAGCATGGGGCCACGGCGATCGTGCAGTCGAGCGTGATCCTCGCAGGCGACGGCAAGGATGGAGAGCCGGGCGAGGACGCGCCGAGCTTCCGCACGAACGCCGGCGTATTGGGGAACGACGGCGCGGACGCCTGCACCGCGAACGAGACGGTGGGCGCCCTTCCGGTCGTGACCGCGTGCGGCGACGGGATCGAGTCGACGGGTGGCCAGGGGGGTGATGGAGGCCTCGAGACGGGCGGCGACGGAACGTCAGGACTGCCGGAGCCGGACGAGAATCCGCCCGACGTCGGCCTGGGTGGTTTCGGCGCGTCGTCCAGCATGGCGTGCAAGCCAGGGGAGCAGGGGGCAGACGGCGCCCCTGCAGACCGCGCTGCGGGAGCGGTTGGCGATGGCCTCTTAGGCTTCCATGGATGGGTCGGCGTCCGCGGGGACGACGGGAAGCCGGGCGGCGTCGGTCAGGGCGGCGGCGGGGGTGGCGGCGGCAAGGGGCGCGGCCCCATGAACGCGTGTCCGACAGGTCGGCCCCAGGGCGGGGCGGCCGGCGGATCAGGCGGCAGCGGCGGGTGCGGGGGCAAGGGGGGCAAGGGAGGCGACTACGGCGGCGCGAGCATCGCGATCGTGGCCTTGCAGGGGAGCGACCTCACCGTCGATGCCAGCACGGTCCTCGGGGCCAAGGGCGGTAATGGCGGGGTCGGCGGAACCGGCCAGTGGGGAGGCCTTGGCGTTGCCGGCGGCCTCGGCGGAAACGCTCTTCTGATCGACTCGTCACGAGGGTGCCGCGGCGGCTTTGGCGGCAACGGCGGTCGCGGAGGCGACGCCGGCGGCGGTCTCGGTGGCCACTCGCTCGGCATCGGCTCCGTGGGCGCCTCCGTGACGATCTTGCAGGATGCGACGGTCTTGCCTGGACAAGCCGGCAGCGGGGGGCTCGGCGGCAATGCACTCGCGGAAACCGGGCTCGGCAAGGGGAAAGACGGGACTGCGCTGTTCTGGTACCGGTTCGATGCGCCAGATCCGGAACCGCCTCAATGAATCGCCCTGTGCTGGCGGCACACGTCAGGAGACGCATATGAGGAAGAGCACCGCAGCGACCTTGATCCTTCTGCTGTCCCCGTGGGCGACCGGCTGCGGAACTGCGCCCGGCGTGAACGACCCTGGTGTGACGCCTTGTGAAGGCACCTCGTGCGAGGACGAGCCGCCCCCGGAGTCGGTCTGCGTCGAGCACGTCGCCGCCGACATCCTCGACGACGGCTGCGGCGTGTTCCTCGCCGGAAACGTTGGTGGCGGCGACGACAGGAACCCCGGCACGAAGGCGAAGCCGGTGTACACCGTCGCACGCGCCATCGAGCTCGCGCGCGCTGGAAGAGGGCGCGTGTTCCTCTGCAATGAGGGATTCATCGTGGAGGAGATCAGGGTGCCCTCCGGCGTGGATCTTCTCGGGGGCTTCCACTGCCGGAAATGGGTGCGCGACCCCCTGCGCCCGTGGACCCTGTTGAATCACGATCGGGTCTTCGGCCCCATGATAATCGTCGAGCCCGCGGGCCCCGAGGACAGCGGGGCCGCCGACGGGGTGTCGACGCTGGCCGATCTCCACGTCCCCTCGTCGGGCGAGGTCGGCGTGCTCGTTCAGTCGAGCACGGCAGTGGAGATTCTGCGGAGCGAGATCTCCACCCGCGGAGGAAATGGAGGCCACGCAGGCGAGAAGTGGCAGTACAAGCAACCGGACGGACCGGATGGCATGTTCGGTGGGGACGCGTGCTCGGCGGCCATCGTCGCCGGCGGGCCTGCAGTGGTGAACCAGTGCGAGAGCGGGCTCACGAGCATTGGCGGCAAGGGAGGGGACGGCCGCCCCGACAGCGCCGAGGATGGAGGCGATGGGGAGCCCGCCGACCTTTTGCCGCCTGCAAGCGGTGGTATCGGGGAGCAGGACAACCGCAGTTGTAGCAGCGGATCCGAGGGGGGCCCTGGGGCTTCGGGAACGCAGGGCGCGCCGGGCAAGGGCATCGGGCGCCTCACCGACATAGGGTGGGAGGGCGACACGGGGGGCGAGGGGACCTGGGGCACGCCGGGCCAGGGCGGCGGCGGCGGCGGCGGTCGTCGGGGCGGGCTCGCCGTGTGCGGCGTGGCGTCGAAGGGAGGCCCAGGAGGAGGCTCGGGAGGGGCCGGCGGTTGCGGAGGCCGAGGAGGCCGCGGGGGAGCGAACGGACAGCCGTGCATCGGCGTTCTCGCGGTTCACGCCCGGCTGACCGTGCGCGACACCAAGATCACGGCGGACTTTGGCGGCTACGGCGGCGACGGCGGGGAACCCCAGCGCGGCGCCATAGGCGGCCGAGGCGCACCGGGCGGAACGCTGGGAGATGAACTCGCCGCCTGTTACGGCGGCCAGGGCGGCCAAGGAGGGCCCGGCGGCTACGGCGGCCCCGGGCGCGGCGGCGACTCGATCGGCATCGCCTACCTCGACGAGGACCAGCTCACGCTGGAGGGCGTCACCATCGAGACCGGACAGCCGGGCAAGGGCGGCACCAGCTGGAACTACGATGGCAGCACGACGGTGGGGGAGAGCGGCGAGGCCCACGAGACGCTTCGGTTTCCCGAATAGCCGAAGTCACGTCATGCGAGGATCGGCGCAGAGATCGGCGACCGAGTCCACGGGCCAGCTCGCCAGGAAGCTGGAGGCCCAAGCGACCATGGCGGCCGGCGGCTCGCCTTCACCGTCCCACGAAGCGACCAGCGCTTCGAGCTCGCGCTTGGCCGCCATGGCGCGGAGAGTCTTCGGCGATTCGTCGTGCGGGCGCATGCGCGCAAGCTCCTCCAGCATCTTGTCCTTGTGCAGGAAGCCGTCTGTAGATGCCGACCAATAAAGCCCAAACGACTGTCGATATGGCTCCGGCATCTGCTGAATCATCCTGGGCAAATCGAGCAGTATTCCGATCTGGTAGTGCGCGCGGAGCACGGTAAGCACCGTAATGAACCGTTCTGTCAAGCTACTCGGGTCGAGCGTCACGACCGCCCCGCTCTCGGGCGGCGCCGGCTCCACCCACTGATTATCTAGGCTGAAAAGGCAATCGTACAGCGTCGCGCCGCGCATGCTAACCACCACGTCCGGCACGAGCGTGGTACCGACCTCCGGTGGCATGGGCTGACAACCGAAGGTCGACTCGATCTCATGGGCAATCCACGTCGCGCAAGGCCGTTCGTCTGGCGCCAGATCGAAGGTGAACTCACGTCGTGTGACGGTCGCGCTATGTAGCCTCTCATCATCCGGGTTCAGTACGAGATCGGGCCCCAAAGCACCTCGTGAAATGGAGAAATTAATGCCGTACGGAACCACGAAGCCGGCAGGCGGCATAGCAAGATCGATCATGCGATAGCTGTAAACGACATAGTATGGAGCCAGAAAGCTCACGTGAAACCAAAGCGTTCGACGGTCGGGCGCGTTCGGCAGATCGACTGTGAACGAATAACATGCGTCGCAGGTGCCGGCAGGTAGGTGGAGAGATCGATTCATGAGTGGCATATCAGGAAATCGCTCTGAAATGCGATGCCGCATAGCATGCCAGCGCTCGTCCTTGGATGCTTGGATCCGCGCAGCCACGAGCCGGGCATGTTCTTCAGTCTGTTCGCGCTGTGAGTCGTCCTGCCAAAATTGGTGCGGGTCGGGACCGCCGATCCCACGGGGGAAATATCGGTACACGATTTCCAGTAGTTGATCGACCGTGTGCTTCATGACTTGTTGACCACTACACCAAGGTTCTTGTGTTGTTCCGCGAACATCTTCTGCGCGTTCGTGAAAAATCTGAGCAAGATATGCCAGGCGGCAGCGCAAAACGACCCGCCCCCCCCCCCTCCATCTCGCCTGCGACCACATTCGTCACTTCAGCACTCTACATCGCCGCCTGGTGGGCCGAGATGAATCCCCAAAAACTATTTCGTATAGGCATCCCAATCGAGAACACGACCACGGACGCGGGTCGCACCGTCCAGAGCGTGCGCCATCGCGCTCCGGCCTGCGAGGCGCGAGCGCTTGTCGTTCTGCTGGCAGTGGTGCCACCTCCACAGCGTCGAGCAGAGCAGCTGATTTTTGGAAAGCGCTCGCCGCCGAGGCAGGCGGCGGAGAGTTCTCGAGGCGGGCCGCGGACCGCGCATCGCCTCGGCCTCGCCGCGCTGCTTCGCGGCGGGCAGGCGGGCGCCGTCGGGGGTGAGGTCGTCGAGCAGCCACTCACCGGCTTCCCGCAAGAGCTCGAGCTCCTCCCACGTGAAGGGGTGTTTTCCGCGGAGCGCGCCCGCGTGTTCCTCGTGCAGGTGGGCCAGCGCCATGCCGTCGCCGGCCATGTCGTACTTGCCGCTGCGCTCGCCCTGTCCGTGGCGGCGCATGTCTCCTGCACGGTTCCCGCCCGTCGAGACGGACTTGACACGATCCTCGCGACTTGTGCTACGGTCCCCGCCGAAGCCACCCGACGCGTCGATGGCGGCCCGGCATGTGTCGGTCCGTAGCGCGTCCCTGGTGGCCTGCGCGACCCGAGACCACCGGGACGATCTTCGTGGTCGCCGAGGCTCGGCAAAACATGGCTGTGACGAAGTCGGCATCGACGACGCTGCCCCTCCTCTCGTTCGTTCTCCGCAACTACAAGAATTTCAACGCCCGCGCGACGCGCGACGCGCTCCTCGCGTACTGGGAGCACATCGAGCGCGGGGGGAAGATGTTCTGGGCCGTGGCCGGAGCCATGTCTTCGGCCCAGCTCGGCATCACGCTGGCGCCGGCCATCCGTGCCGGCCTGATCCATGGCATGTCCGTGACCGGCGCCAACCTGGAGGAGTCGCTGTTTCGCCTCGTGGCGCACGACGGCTACCGTGACTTCCCCGACTACCGTTACTTCACCAAGCAGGACGACACGCGGATCCTCGACAACCGGATGCGGCGCGTGACCGACACAAGCATCCCCGAGGACGAGGCCTTCCGCGCGGTGGAAAAGCACATCGTCCCCAGGTGGGAGCGGGCGACGGCGAGCGGCGAGCGCCGCTTCTGGCACGAGTACTTCTACGAGCTGGTCCGGGCGGTCGAGCCCGCGCTCCACCGTGGACCGCCCGAGGAGTGCTGGTTGCTCGCCGCCGCGGAGGCCGGGCTGCCGCTGGTCGTCCCGGGCCACGAGGACTCGACCTTCGGCAACATCTTCGCGTCCTACGTGAAGCGGGGCGAGTGCAGCGCGAGCATCGTGAAGTCAGGCATCGAGTACATGGCCGAGCTCTACGATCAGTACCGCGCGCTCAGCGCAGGCGCGGGCGTGGGGTTCTTCCAGATCGGCGGGGGGATCGCGGGAGACTTCCCCATCTGCGTTGTGCCGTCGCTCAAGTACGATCTCGACGAACCGGCCCGGCCCTGGGCCTACTTCTGCCAGATCTCCGACTCGACAACGTCCTACGGCTCGTACTCCGGCGCCACGCCCAACGAGAAGATCACCTGGGACAAGCTGACCGCGGACACGCCGATGTTCGTGATCGAGTCGGACGCCACCATCGTGGCGCCGCTCCTGCTGGGAGCGCTGCTCGAGTGCAAGCGCCACCCGGCCGAGGCTCGGGCCATCATCGAGGCGCGCGGCGCGTGAGCGTCGGCGGCTCTCCTCATTCCTGAAGCGAGGTTGCAAGACGATGAGCAAGAAGAAGGTCCTGATCACGGGCGGCGCGGGCTTCCTCGGGATCAATCTGGTACGGCACCTGCTCGAGCGCGGCTATGAAGTCACGTCGCTCGATCTCCTGGACTTCGACTACCCCGAGCGGTCGAGCATCCGCGAGGTGCGCGGGGATATCCGTGACGCGGCGGCCGTCGACGCGGCGGTGAAGGGGCACGACTTTGTCGTGCACACCGCGGCCGCGCTGCCCCTGTACACGGCGGAGGAGATCTACACGACCGACGTGATCGGCACGCGCGTGGTCATGAGCGCCGCGCGCCGCCACGGCGTCGAGCGCGCGGTGCACATCTCCTCCACGGCCGTGTACGGCATCCCCGACCACCACCCGCTCTGCGAGGACGACCGGCTCGACGGCGTGGGTCCGTACGGACAGGCCAAGATCCAGGCCGAGGTCGTGTGCCTGGAGGAGCGCGGCCGGGGGCTCGTTGTGCCCATCATCCGGCCCAAGTCCTTCATCGGCCCGGAGCGGCTCGGGGTCTTCGCCCTGCTCTATGACTGGGCGCTCGACGGCAAGGGCTTCCCCATGATCGGCGACGGCAAGAACCGCTACCAGCTCCTCGACGTGGCCGATCTCTGCGAGGCCATCTACCTGTGCATGACGAAGGATGCGTCGGTCGCCAACGACACGTTCAATATCGGCGCGAAGGAGTTCACCACCATGGGCGAGGACTACCAGGCGGTGCTCGACGCGGTGGGCAAGGGCAAGAAGATCGTGCCCTTCCCGGCGGCGCCGGCGGTGCTCGGCCTGCGCGCGCTCGAGGCGATGGGCGTGTCGCCGCTCTACAAGTGGGTCTACGAGACGGCATCGAAGGACTCGTTCGTGTCGATCGAGAAGGCCGAGCGGGTGCTCGGCTACGCGCCGAAGTACTCGAACAAGGACGCGCTGGTGCGCAACCTCGAGTGGTACCGGGCGCACCGGAGCGAGTTCGAGAGCCGTTCGGGCGTGACCCATCGCGTGCCATGGAAGCAGGGCGCGATCGGCCTGTTGAAGACGTTCTTCTGACGGGCGCGCGGCGTGGTGAACGCCGTCCTCTCGATCTCAGGGCGCGGGCTCCCGAAGGTCGCCGAGCCGCCGGACTGGACGGCTGGGAGCTCGCGCGTTGCGGACATCGCAAAGGCGCGGAGGCTGCTAGGGTGGGCCCCGGAATGAGCATCGAGGACGACGCGCCTCTGCTGCAGGTGATGAGCCATCTCGGCCTGACCCGGGATGCGCTGCTCGGCATCGGCGGTGAAGCCTGCGTGTTCGCACTGGGCGGCGAGCGGGTCGTGCGCGTCCACCATCCCGGGACCGTCCGGGAGACGGTCGTTCGACGAGCCCAGCTGCTCGAGGGCTTCCACGAGCCCGCGAGCGCGGTGCCGTTCTCGATCCCCCGTGTCCTGGAGATGACCGAGCTGCACGGCCGCCTCATCACATTCGAGCAGCGGTTCCCCGGGCGACCCCTCTTGCAGGTGCTCGGCGAGGCGGCCGGCGCCGAGCGTGAACGCCTCATCACCTGCTATCTCGAGGCCTCGACGCACCTTCGAGCCCTGCGGGTGAGCGCTGCGTGGTACGGCGATCTCTGCGAAGCCGAGCCGATCCGGACGCCCTCTTACCGCGCTTACCTCGAGCTGCGAGCAAGGAAGAGCCTGGCCTGCGCCGGGAGCGCGTTCGACGGCATCGATCCAGCGCGCCTGGCCGCGGCGCTGCCCGAGCCGGAGCGACCGAGCTTCGTGCACATGGACTTCTATCCAGGCAATGTGCTGGTCGAAGGCCAGCAGGTGAGCGCCGTCATCGACTTCGGGGGCCCACCCATCGTGGGAGACGCTCGGCTCGATCCCCTGTCGGCCGTCATCTACCTCACGCCGTTCATCACCACGACCGCCACGGATCGCGACCGACGCCTCGCCCGGGAGTGGCTGCAGGCGCAGCACCTCGACGCGCTGTTCGAGCCCGCAGAGCGATGGCTCGCCGCCCGCTGGTCGTTCGCGACCGACGACGTGCGCCTGCATCGATGGTGTCGACGCGTGTTGCTCGGACACCAGGGGGATCCGTGAAGCGAACCCGTGGATCCACGCGGCGGGCGGTTCCTCCGGCCGTCTACACGGGGCCGCCCGTCTGCTTTGCCGATCGTCCAGGCGGGTTGGAATACACCTGGCGAGTCAGGGGGACAGCGCTGCACATGAGGCCGACGCGAAGCCCGGTACGCTCCGGCAGTCGCCGCGCCGCTAGAAGAATACGGCGGAGCGCTCCGACGCGGCCCTCGCTACTTTCGGTAACATCTGAGCCGCTCGCTACTTTTGGTAACACGCGGGCCGCTCGCCACGTTTGGTAACGTGAGCCGCTCGCTACTTTTGGTAACATGTGAGCCATTCGTGCGATGCGTCGAGCCGCGTGCGTCGTGCATAATCCTTTGAGCGCCTTCCGGGAATTTGTATCCTCACCTCATGCCGAACTCTTTGCGATTCCTCCACTTCGAAAATTTTCCTGCGTCATCGTCCTTGGCGCTCGGTGCGATGTTGTTGCTGGGCACGCTGCACGTCAGCGGCTGCGGCGGTGATGACGGGGAGGATACCTCCAGCGGCACCACCGGTGGCCAGCAGACGACGAGCAGCAACAGCAGCAGCAGCAGCAGCGGCGGCACGCCGGGAAGCTCCTCCTCCAGCGGCGGGGAGCCCAGCACGACCTCGGCGTCGACCGGGGGCGACGGCGGCGCGGACCCGGCCGGCACCGGCGGCGCGGACCCGGCCGGCACCGGCGGCTCGGACCCGGCTGGCACCGGCGGAGCGGGTGCGGGTGGAGGTGGGACGGGCGGTGGCGGTGATGGGGGATCGCTGCCCGACTCCGGCATTCCGCCGGCGCCCGGCGGTGGCAATGTGCCGAAGCCGGCCGGCGGGGCGGGCGGGTTCAAGGTCGTCGACTGGGCCGGCTTCGCGGGCGCCGTGACGTACAGCTTCGACGACGTGAACCAGACCCAGATCCAGCACTTCGATGAGATGATGGCGCTCGACGTGCCGTTCACCTTCTACGTCTGGACCGGTAAGCAGGAAGCGAACAACGCGGTCTGGAAACAGGCGCTGACGCGCGGGCACGAGCTCGCCAACCACACGAGGAGCCACTCGAGCAACGACAACGGCTCCGATACGGACGCCGCGACGAAGGACATGAAGGACAAGTACGACGTCACGCCGTACACGATGGCGGCCCCGAACGGCGCGGGTGTATACGAGGGCATCGCCCGGACGCGCTTCATGATCAATCGCGGCGTGTCCAACGCCCTGATCGGCCCGAACGACAACAGCAATCCGTTCGTTCTGCCCACCTACATTCCCCCGACCAACGCCTCCAAGGCGCAGATGGACTCGGAGGTCTCGAGCGCGCGAAGCGGCAAGAAGTGGCGGACCTTCTGCATCCACGGCTTCACCGGCGGCAACGACGGCGCCTATCAGCCCATCCCGTTCCAGGCCTGGGTCGATCACGTCAAGGCCGTCAAGGCATACGGCGACGTGTGGATCGGCACCATGGAGACCATCGGTGCCTACTGGCGCGGCCAGAAGGCGATCACCGACGGCACCAACACCAAGAACGGGAACGACACGACCTACAACTGGACGCTCCCCACCAACTTCCCGCCGGGCAAGTACGTGCGCGTGACGGTCACCGGCGGCACGCTCAAGCAGAACGGCGCCCCGCTCAAGTGGGATCCGCACGGCTACTACGAAGTGGCGCTCGACGCGAAGTCCGTCACGCTCTCGCCGTGACGCGAGCCGCCCGAAGCCCCGCGCCGTCACCGGCGCGGCTTCGGGCGTAGCCGCCCCAACCAGGGCAGATCCCTCGGTTGGGGCTTGACGTCTTCTAAGCGTTTGGGTCTCCTCTCCCCCGGCGAGAGCGCGTCCCATGCCTGACATCAGCGGTAACACCATGGGGAGCTTCGCTCGGTTGCTCCGCGAACCAGTCATTCATTTCCTCTTCATCGGCGCGCTCTTGTTCCTCGGCCACCGGCTCGTCGCCGGCGATCCCAGGGAGATCGTCGTCAGCACGGGGCTGAAGGCGGACCTGGAACGGCAGTTCCGCGACAACATGGGGCGGGCGCCGACGGCGGCGGAGCTTGCGGAGGCGCTCGACGGGTGGAAGCGGGACGAGGTGCTCTACCGTGAGGCGCTGCGGGAGGGGCTCGATCGGCAGGATGCGACGGTGCGGGTCGCGCTGGCCGAGAAGCTGCGGACACGGGCGGCTCAGCCGGTGGCGGCGCGGGAGCCGACGGATGCAGAGCTGGACGCGTGGCTGGCTTCTCACCGGAGCAAGTATGAGACGCCGCTGCGGTACGATTTCGAGGTCGTGACCTTTCCCAGGAGCGATCCGGCGGCAGAGGAGCAGCGGTCGACGTATCGACGGGCGCTGGCCGACGGTGCGGACCCGAGGACGCTCGGTCGTCCGATCGTGGGTGGCAACCTCACCCGCGATTCACTCGCAGACAAGTTCGGACCGGCGGTCTCCGAGAGCATTGGCAGCTCGGCGCTCGCGACGTGGCAGCCCCTGGAGACCCAGGACAGCCTGCTGCTCGTGCGGGTCAACCAGGTAAGCGGGGGGCTGCCCAGCCGCGAGGCGATCCGCGCGATCCTCACCACCGACTGGGCCGCCGCAAGGAAGAAGGAAGCCGTCGACGAGTTCGTCAAGAGCCTCCTCGCGCAGTACAGATTCAAGGAGAATCCTTGAGTCGTTCGCGTCTGCTCCGGCTGGCTCGGTCCCTGCCATTCTTGCTGGCCCTGCTCCTGGCGCCCGCCCCCGCGGCTGGCCACGCGCTCAACTCGGCGCTTCTTTCGCTGACGGAGGTGGAAGGTCACGACGGGCGGTTCCTCGTGCGCTGGCAGGCGAGCTCGTCAGCGCTGGAGGCCGAGCTCGCGACGCCCGCCGTGTTCCCCCCGGCCTGCAAGGTCGAGGGAGCGTATCTCGACTGCGGTCACGACGGCCTGGTCGGCACCATCGAGCTCCCCTGGCTCGCGGGGACCGAGACCAACGTGATGGTCGTTGTCGAGTGGCGGAATGGAAGCCGGCTTGTCCGGGTGTTGACAGGCAACGACCCGAGCCTCGTGGTCTACGGTATTCCCGCCTCCGCCGGGCTCCGCGCGCTCCGGCCGATCATGGTCGACTACTCGTGGCTCGGCATCGAGCACATCCTGACCGGGTTCGACCATCTCCTCTTCGTCATCGCGCTCACGCTCCTCGTGCGCGGCCGCCGGAAGCTTCTCGGCGCTGTCACGGCCTTCACGGTCGCGCACAGCCTGACGCTCGCCTGCGCCGTGTTCGGCTGGTTGACGCTGCCTGCCCCGCCGGTCGAAGCGGCCATCGCGCTCTCGATCGTTCTGGTCTGCGGCGAGTGCCTACGGTCGACCGACTCGCTCACGCGCCGGGCCCCCTGGGCCGTCACGTTCGCCTTCGGGCTGCTTCACGGGCTCGGGTTCGCTTCGTCGTTGCTCGACATCGGGCTGCCGGAGAGGCATGTGCCGATCGCGCTCTTGTTCTTCAACGTGGGCGTGGAGATCGGCCAGCTCGGCGTGATTGCGCTGGTGGTCGCGCTGCGCCTCCTGGCCGCGCGGGTCCCCACGCAGCCAGCGACGGTGAGGCGCGGCGTTGTGTATGCGATGGGCGCAATGGCAGGCTACTGGTCGATCGAGCGCGTCGTGGCGATGCTGACGGACGCCCGCATGTAGGGGATCCCGCAGGCTGCGGCGTGGAGGCGGCCCCTTCGCGCTCCACGCAGCGCCCGACAGGCGCCTCGCCGCTCACCGCTTCTCGCCGTTCCCTGACGCAGCGGGCGCGCCGCCCCCCGGCGTTGCGTCCACCGCGCCCGGCCCGAGCAGCGTGCCGCACATCGTCTTGCACAGGATGTCGGTCGCCTTGCACTCGCACTTGCCCTGCTGCTTGAGCTCGAGCTTCCCGCGCATCTCCTCGACCGTGAACTGCGCCATCCGCTCGACGCGAGCCATGTCCCACCCCTCCTGGACCTGCCGGGGCGTCCTCGGCTCGGTGGCCTTGCCGTCGGGCTCGGCGCAGCAGCGGAAGCTCAGGAAGTAATAATAGAACCCCTCGTCGTGGGTGTAGATCTTCGGCCGGCACTGGTTGCGCACGCCCTTGTACCAGGGGCCGCCGGTGTGGACGCTGTCGAACTTGCCGCGCCAGCCGCCGCTCGTCTCGCTCGCCACCACCTCGTCGGTGTTCGCGGGCAGGTCGGCGACGCCATAGTCGCTGATGCACTGGGGCTGCGACCCGCTCCGCACCCCCTTCCAGAGGCGGGCCAGCTCGGTCGGGTCGCGCTTCGCGACCTTCTTCATGTCGGGATCGTCCCACATGTGGTCGCCGTTGCACTTCGTCGCGTCGCGCGAGTACCCGTAAGGGAACGGCTTCATCTCGGGGCCCTCGCAGGCGAGCGTCCACTCCGACTCGGTGCAGAGGCGCTTGCCGACGGCGGCGCACTTGACCTGCGCCTGGTGGAAGCGGTTCATCACCTCGGGCCGCTCCCCCTTCTTGTTCGGCCACTCGTACGTGTCGATGCAATAGCGCTTCTTCGTCTTGTCGCCCGTGCAGCGGGCCGGGGTGGGGGCGAACTCCTCGCAGATCGTCTTCTTGTTCGACTTGTCGTACCAGCTGCGGAGGCAGCTGTGCTCGACCTCGCTGCAGTACTCGCCCTCGACGAGCTTCATGTCGGCCGGGCACGCCTGCTCCTCGGCGGCGGCGGTCTCCCCGCCGGCCGTCCCCGTCTGGGCTGGGGGCGCGCCGGCCTCCGGGGCGGGAGGCGCCGCGGCTCCAGGCTCGGCGGGGGACGGCGCGGGCGCGGGCGGTCGGCCGTCGTGCGCGCGCGGGGAGGGCACCGACTGGGCGGGCTCCGGGGGCGCGCCGGAGCAGGCGGCGGCGAGCGTCAGGGCGGGGAGGGAGAGGGGGAGCAGGAGGCGTCGCATGCCCGGCGTCATAGTCGAGATCGCGGCGAGGGGAACCAGGCGTCGCGCCCCCGGATCGACGCCGCGCGCCCCGGCCGGGCCGGAGGCGGTCCGGCGGGGGCCGCGCGCGCTCCGGGCGGCGGGCGCGCCGGGAGCCCCGGCTCCACGATGTGGCGCTGCGGATCTCGCCCTCTGCTCCGGCAGGCTATCGACGCGCACAGTTCGCCGTTCCCGCCGAAGGCGCGTGATATCGTGCGCCCGAAGGCAGAAGGAGTATCGCTGATGATGCGTACGGCTCGTTTCGGTTCGCTGGTTCTTGCGTTCGTCTTTGCCGCTTCGGCGGCCGCCGTTTCGTGCGGCGACGACGGCGAAGCCCCGTCCAGCGCGGCAAGTGGCAATGGCGGTGAAGGCGGCGGAGGAGCAGCGGGTGGCGGGGGCGCAGCGGGCGGCGGCGCCGGGGGATCGGACGCCGGCGGCGTGACGATTCCCGATCTCGACGGGGATGTCCGGGCGGTGACCGACGAGCTCGGGGTCCTCCACCTCGAGTGCGCGTCCGACGACGACTGCTTCGCCGCGCTCGGTTACTTCCACGCTCAGAACCGCTTCTTCTTCATGGATTTCATCCGCAACCTCGTCGAGGGGTCGCTCGGCGGGCTGGTGAAGGCGGGCGCGCAGGTGCTCGAGCAGGACTATCGGAACCGCCATTTCTTCACGACGCGCGACGGCGAGCCGCTCGAGAGGGCGCTCTACGAGCAGGCGAGTCCGGAGGTGAAAGGGCATCTGGACGCGTATGCGCGCGGCGTGAACGCCTGGCTCGCCGACATGCGGAACAAGAGGAACGGCGCGACGCTGACCGTCGAGTACAACCTCGCGCTCATGGTGAAGGAGGCGATCCGCGACTGGAGGCCGGAAGACAGCACCGCCGTCGGCCTCTACGTGCTCAACGACCTCTCGAACAACAGCGGGCAAGAGCTCGAGCTCGCGGCGCAGATACCGCTGTTCGACGCGGCGCTCGCCGCCGATCTGTTCTCGCCCGCGCCTGTGTTCGACGCGTCCACCGTGCCCGCCGCGCAGACGGCGGACCTCGTGCGGCCCTTCGCGCCCGAGGCCGTGTCGCGGCTCTCGCCGCGCCGGGCGCTCCTCGCGGGCGCGGCGAAGCGCGCGGCGAAGGTCGGCGACGGCCGACGCAAGATGGCGGGCGACGCCGGGTCGAACAACTGGGCTGTCGGCCCGGGCCGCACCGAGAGCGGCCACGCCCTCCTGGCGAACGATCCGCACCTGTTGCTCGGCAATCCCAGCATCTGGTTCCCCGTCGAGCTCGACGCCAAGAGCAGGGGCGACGGCGAATACCACGTCGCCGGCGCCACGATTCCGGGCATGCCGGGCGTGATAGTCGGACAGAACGAGTCCATCGGCTGGGGCGTGACCACCGCGTACTACGACCTGGCCGACGTCTACCTGGAGACGCTCACCGGGGACGGCGCGTCGGTCGACTTCAAGGGGGAAGACGTGGCGATCGTCGAGAAGAAGTTCTCGTTCAAGGACGCGGCTTCCGGCGAGACGATCGAGAAGACCTTCCGCTGGGTCCCGCACCACGGGCCCATCGTGAGCGAGGACGCGGACGCCGGCACCGCCGTGACCATCCGGTGGCGCGGGCACGACGGCGGGACGGACCTCGACGCGTTCTTCGCCCTCGGGCGCGCTGGAAGCGTCGCCGAAGCCAGGACGGGGCTCGAGGCGACCAGCACCGTCAGCCAGAATTTCGTCGTCGTCGACACCGAGGGGAACATCGGATGGTTCCCGTACAGCAAGGTGCCGGCGCGGCCCTGGGCGTCGCCCGAGGTGCCCGCGTGGCTGCCGCTCCCGGGTGACGGGAGCGCCGAGTGGGGCGACCCGATCCCGTTCGCCGAGCTGCCGCAGCTCCTCAACCCGCCTGCGGCCGCGATCGCGACGGCGAACGGCGACATGACGGGCGCGACCGCCGACGGCGATCCCACGAACGACGGGCAGGGCGCGCTCCAGGCGTGGGGCAAGGCCGACGGGACGCGCGAGCAGCGGATCCTCGATCTGCTCGACGGAGGCGGCGACGCGCATTCGCCCGACACCATGACGGCGATGCAAGGCGACACGTACTCGCTCTATGGCAGCTTCGTCGTGCCTGCCGTGCTCTCGGCGGCGGAGCTGGCGACGTTGACGGACGCTGAGCAGGCCGTCGTCGACGCGCTCGCCGCCTGGGACTATACGTGTCCGACAGGGCTCGACGGGCACGATCCGGCGCGCGCGGGCAAGGTGGAGGACGCGACGCTCGCCGCCGAGTCGATCGGCTGCACGGCGTTCCACGCGACGTTCTATGCGATCGTCAGCGAGGCGCTGGGCGACGAGGCAGCGGCGGCGGGCGTCGATGAGCCCGGGTTCGGGCTGGCCTTCGTGGCGCGCGCGCTGCGCGATCCGGCGCGCCTGAGCTCGGGCCCCCTGCTCTGGGACGACGTGACCACCGACGGCGTGGCGGAGACGCAGGACGACATCGTGCTCCGGGCGCTCACGAAGGCGGCCGCCTCGCTCGCGGTCATCGGCCCGGCGGACGACTGGCGCTGGGGCCGCGTCCACACCCTCTCGCTCCGCAGCATCTTCGATAACTTCGGCCTCGCGGTGTACAACGCGGGGCCTTACGCCGCGCCGGGCGGGCTCTTCACCGTCAACGTCGCCAGCCCGAGATCGCGCGCGCTCCCGCCGGACGGCAAGAAGCCCAGCTTCGCCTTCGCCAACGGGCCGTCGATCCGCCTCATCATCGACGCGGATCCGGAGGGCCCGAAGATGCGCTTCGGCCTCCCCGGCGGGTCGGACCTCCACCGCGAGAGCGCGTTCTACAACAACCTCCTTCCGCAATGGCTCGACAACGAGCCGCTCGAGTTCCACTTCGGACCGGGCGCGGTGACGGATCCGGCGAGCGTGGTGGACGTCTCGCCGGCGCGCTGACCCTGCGCGATCGCGCGGAGGGCCCCGGCGGCGCCATGTCGCCGGTCGCCGCTGGCGCGGGTCATCGCGGCCGCCGCCCGCGCAGGCGCGTGATCCAGACTCCAAGGATCCCTCGGGTCCGCGGGTTCTTGGGACACCGATGATTCCATTCTGATGCACAGAGAACGCCGTTGCGCCTAGGGCTATCCCCTGCTCGTATCGGGGCGCGCCTGGCGCGCTTCTCCTGCGCTGCGATGAGGCGCGAATGAGCATTGGCCGTGAAGCGATCCCTGATTCGTGACCTGCGCCGCAGTCTGAATTACCTATCTCCCCACCGTGGCCGGCTTTCCGTGTGCCTCGCGCTCACCCTCGTCTCGGGCGGCCTGCCCGCGCTCGAGCCGCTCGCGCACCGCGCGATCTTCGACCAGATCTCGGCGAGCGCCGGTGTCTTCGGCCCCGGGAGCGGGCCGGCCGCGCCCGGGGAGCAGGGCGCCCGGGCCCTCGCCGGCATGACGCTCGCCCTGTGCGCGCTCGTCGTCCTCCGGCAGATCGCGGAGGGCCTGGGGGCGCTCTCCGTCTGGCGGGTGCGGCTCCGCATCAACCGGGACCTGCTCGACGAGACCACCGCGCGGCTGCACGCGCTGCCCCTCTCGTACCATCAGGAGAGGGGCGTCGGAGAGACCATGACGCGGGTCGATCGCGGCATCACGTCGCTCATGGACTGCCTCTCTTCTGTCGCGTTCCAGCTCTTCCCGGCGCTCGTCTACCTCGTCGTCTCGCTCGGGATCATGCTCCGGCTGAGCCCGCTGCTCGCGCTGGTCGCGGTCGGGTTCATCGTGCCTCCGCTGCTCTTCGGCAGGGCGACCACCGCGCGCCTCGTGGAGCGCGAGCGCGAGGTGCTCGACCGCTGGTGCGGTATCTACAACCGCTTTCAGCAGGTGCTCTCGGGCATCAAGACGGTCAAGGCGTTCGCGCGCGAGGCGGACGAGCACGCCCGGTTCATCGGCTCCGTCGAGGAGGCGCAAAGCGAGGTGCTCCGGAGCATCGGGCTCCAGACGCGGCTCTCCGCGGGCCGGAGCGTGTGCGTCAACATCGGCCGCGTGGTGCTGCTCGGCGTGGGGGGCCTGCTCGTCCTCCGCGGGGAGCTCGGCGTCGGCACGCTCGTCGCGTTCCTCGGCTATGTCGGCGGCCTCTATGGCCCTGCGCAGACGCTCCTCGGCGTCTACGAGACGGCGCGCCGCGCCGAGGTCGGCCTGGCGGCGATCTTCGGCGTGCTCGACGCCGAGGTCGCGGTCGCCGATCCGGAGCGCGCCGTGAGCCCGGAGCACATCCGCGGCGACCTCGAGCTCGACAAGGTGAGCTTCCGCTATCAGCGCGCCGCCGGGCGGGCGGTCATCGACGGGATCTCGCTCTCGATCCGCGCCGGCGAGTTCGTGGCGGTCGTGGGCCCGAGCGGCGCCGGGAAGAGCACGCTCGCCGATCTGCTCCTGCGGCTCCACGATCCGACCTCCGGGGCGATCCGCATCGACGGGCACGACCTCCGGGCGCTGTCGCAGCGCGCGCTCCGGCGGAAGCTCGGGATCGTCACGCAGGAGCCGTTCCTCTTCGAGGACACCATCGAGGCGAACCTCCGGTATGGCTCGCCCGACGCGACGAAGGAGGCGCTCCGCGCCGCGGCGCGCGCCGCCTGCGCGGACGGGTTCATCGAGCGGCTCCCTCTGGGGTATCAGACCCTCGTCGGCCGCGGCGGCGTGGCGCTCTCCGGCGGGGAGCGGCAACGCCTCGCGATCGCGCGCACGCTGCTCAAGGACCCGTCGGTCGTCATCCTCGACGAGCCCACGAGCAGCCTCGATATCGCGAGCGAGACGGCGGTGCAGCAGGCCATCGAGGGGCTCTCGCGGGGCCGCACCACGCTGCTCATCGCGCACCGCCTCTCCACCACCACGCGCGCGGATCGCGTCGTCGTCATCGACGGCGGGCGCGTCGTCGAGCAGGGCCCGCCCGCGGCGCTCCTCCGCCGCGGCGGGGCGTACCGCCGAATGATGGACCTCTGGCGGGCGCACGAGCCCTCCGGGGCGAGAGGCCTCGGCCGCCGAGCGGGTGCGCTGGAGCTGCTCGAGGCCGCGGCCGTGCCCGGCGCGTGAGCAAATCCCGAGGCGCCGGGTCGAAGCATGATCCAGGGGCGGGGGCGCAGGGCGACGCCGCACGCCCGATCTGAGCCGTCGCGGCGGGGGCCGGCCATCTAGAGGCTACCCGATGTCCGCGAACCTCCGCGTCGTTCGAAAGCCCCGTCCGCCGGACGGCCCTGCCGGCGCGCAGCTCACCTCAGCCGACATCCTGCGCGGCCTGCACGCTCGGAACCCCGCGGCGGAGCGCCGCCTGCTCGACGCTTACGCGGGCCTCGTCGAGCGGATGCTGTTTCGCATCCTTGGCGACGTCCGGAGCCTCGAGGACCTGGTCCAGGACGTGTTCGCCCGGGTGTTCTCGCGCATCGACGACGTGCGCGAGCCCGAGGCGCTGAAGGCCTTCATCACCAGCGTCACCGTGTTCGTCGCGCGCGAGGCGCTCCGCAAGAAGCGCAGGCACCGCTGGCTCGCGTTCTTCGCGAGCGACGAGATGCCGGAGGTCGCGGCCAGCGCCGACCCGGAGGCCCGGCAGGGCGTGCGTGCCTTCTACCGCGCCCTGGAGACGCTCGACGCCGACGATCGGCTGGCCTTCACGCTGCGCATCGTGGAGGGCCAGGAGCTCACCGAGGTGGCCTCCGCGTGCAAGGTGTCGCTCGCCACCGTCAAGCGCCGGATCCAGCGCGCGGAGCTCGCGTTTGTCGAGCGCTGCAAGAAGGACGAAGTTCTCTCTACCTGGCTCGCGGAGGGCGACCGATGGACGTGAGGACCAAAGACGTCGCGGCCGTGGGGCGCCGGGTCGCCGCGCACCAGGACGCCGCGCTCGAGCGGCTGGTGCGGCCGTCGACCGCGGATCGACTCCAGGCGATCTACCGCAAGGAGGCCGCGCTCTCGCTGAACGCCGGGGCGGCTCCCCTCTCACGGCGGCTCGGCGTCGCGCTCGCCGCGGCGTGCGTCGCCGCTTCGGTCCTCTGGTTCGTGCTGTTCTCGCCGGGCGACCCGTTGACCTACCGGGTCGCAGGGGCGCCCGGCGCCGTCGGCAGGTGGGTGGCGGCGGACGCGTCGCAGGTCGGGCTCGACTTCTCCGACGGGTCGCGCGTGGACCTCTCGCCCGGAACGCGCGCCCGCGTGACCGAGGTCGGCCCCCGGGGCGCGAGCGTCCTCCTCGAGCGCGGCTCGCTGCACGTGCGCGTCGTGCATCGCGACGACACCCGGTGGGTCGTGGCCGGGGGGCCTTTCGAGGTCCACGTGATCGGCACCGAGTTCGACGTCACGTGGAACACGGAGGCCGAGGAGCTCTCGGTCTCGATGATCACCGGCCGCGTGCGCATCCTGGGCCCGTGCGTCGACCCATCGGGGCGCGCGGTCGCCGCCCCCGAAGCGACGCGGCTGACGTGCGCGGCTCCTCGATCCGTTGCGCCGCAGGCGTCGTCGCCGGCGCCTGATCCGGAGGCAATCCCGTCCGCTCGGCCTCCCGCCCCCCTCCCGAGCCCGAGCGCCGCCGCGTCCGTTCCCGCGCCCGCGCCCGCGCCGCCGTCCCTTGGCTCGCCGCGGCCCCGCGCGGGCGAGCCCCTGGCCGATTCCCCCGCCGAGCGGTGGCGCGCGCACCTCGCCGCGGGCAAGCTCGGTGAGGCGCTCGCGGACGTGGAGCTCCTCGGCATCGACACGGTGCTCGGGCGCGCCGGCGGCGCGGAGCTCGTCGATCTCGGCTCCGCTGCGCGGCTTTCGCGCAAGCCGAGCGTCGCGGCCAGGTTCTACGAGGCGGCGCGCCAGCGGTTTGCCGGGAGCGACGCCGCGGCTGCAGCGGCGTACCACCTCGGCCGCATGGCGTTCGACGGGCGCGGCGCCTGGGCGGAGGCCGAGCGCTGGTTCGCCGTGTACCTCGCGGAGAGGCCGCGCGGCGCGCTCGCGCCGGAGGCGCTCGGCCGCTCGATCGAGTGCGCGAGGAACCTCCAGCTCCGCGCGCGCGCCAGCGAGCTCGCCGCGCGCTACCTCGCGGCGTACCCGAACGGCGCCCACGCCGGGCTCGCGGCGACGCTCGTCCATGGGGCCGATTGAGGCCTCCGCTCGGCAGCCTGCATGCTGGATCGAGCCTTCGCCCGCGGAGGTCGCGGCCGCCACGCCGGCGCCGCCTGCGCTCGCCGCGAGCGCGCGCCGTGGCGAGCTCGATAGGCTGCGCGCTCGTCGCTTCGCTGACGTTCGCGGCGTTCGCGGCCCCGTGCTCCGCCGACGAGGCGCCGCCGATCACGGTCGTCGCCGGCGCGCGCGGGGCGCTGGCGTACCGCCTCTCGCAGGAGCTCGAAGCGGCGGGCCTGCAGGTACGGGTCGAAGCGAGCCCGGCGGCGGCTGGTTCCGGCGGGCTGCTCATCGTCATCCCTGAAGGCGAGCAGGGAGCCATCGAAATCTGGTCGGACTCGAGCGGGCGCGCGGACCTGGTCGCGAGCGTCGCGCCCGACGGCCCGCTCGACACCCGGGTGCTCCGCGCGGCGGAGCTGGTGCGGGCGCTCCGGTCGACGGCCGGGGCCCCCGCCGGAGCCGCCGGACCAGCGCCGGCGGCCGTCGGACCAGCGGCGGCGGCCGTCGCGCCGGCTCCGGCTCCGGTCCAGCCCTCTCCCGTCGCGCCTCCTGCCGCGTTGCCCGGCGAGGCGTGGGGAAGCCCGCCGCTCCGCGCCTGGGCGCCGCCCTCGCCGCCGTTCGCGGTGCCCGCGGCGCCCAGGGCCCCGCTCGTCGAGGTGGGTGTCGCGATCGCCCTGGGATGGCAGGCGCCTGGCGCCTCGCTGGCGCTCGATGCCTCGCTCCGCATCTGGCCCTCGGCCCGGATCGGCGCCGGGCTCCTGGCGGACCTGTCGATCATCGGTCCGGAGATCGAGGCGGCGGAAGGCAAGGTTCGCTTTCGCCGCTCGCTCTTCGGCGCCGAGCTCGCCCTCGCGCCCATCGAGAGGAGCCGTCGATTCGGACTCGTCCTCTCCCCCGGCGTGGGTCTCAGCTACGTGAGCGCGTCCGGCGATGCGAGACCGCCCTATATCGACAGCGATGAGTCCACGTTCACCGCCCTCGTGTACGGGCGAGGCGAGGCGCGTTTCCGGCTCATCGACTCCGTGGTTCTCACGGCGGGCGCGCTCGGCGGCGCGGCGATCCCGCCTGTCGATATCCGGTTCGCAGGACGGGTGATCTCGACGTTCAGCCCGCTCGCGTCGTTCTCGTTCGGCGTCGTCGTCCAGAGGTGAGCCGCCGCCACGACAGGCGGCCATTCATAGGAGCAAGCCACGCGCACTTCTTCAATCGAGATAGGAGAGACCTCCTTGAAACACCTCCTCGTACCTGGATGCACCGTGCTCATGACGCTTGTCGCCGCATGCGACAGAATCCCGCTCGATCCCATACGCGATGATGGCGCCGGAGGTGGCGCGACGGGAGCGGGCGGGGCCGGCGGCAGCGGCGGCGCAGGCGGCAACGGTGGGGCCGGCGGCAGCGGCGGCGCCGGCGGCAGCGGCGGCGCAGGCGGCAGCGGCGGCGCAGGCGGCAGCGACGCCGTCGCCGGCAGCGGCGGCGCAGGCGCCGGCGGCGCCGTCGGCAGCGGCGATCCTCTGTGGAGCCGGCACTTCGCCGCGAACCCACGCCAACCCCACGTATGGGTGGGCAGCCGCATCGCCGTGGACGAACCCGGCAACCTCGTCGTCGCGACGGCGGTCGCCGATGGCGTCGACTTCGGCGACGGTCCGCTCTCGACAGGGGGCAGTCTGGTCTTCTCCCTCGCGAGGTTCGACGGCGAAGGAGAACCCCTCTGGCACAAGGAATTCCCCGGTTCCGCCTACCCGCGTGACGTCGCGGTCAACCAGGCGGGGCTCATTGCCACGGCGGGGACGTATTACGGGACCGGCGTCGACTTCGGAGGTGGTTTGCTCGTGGGGCAGGAGTCGGATGGCGACGCCTTCGTGGCCGTCTTCACGGCAGACGGAGATCACGTCTGGTCGGCTCGAATCGGCGTCGATGGTGATCAATGGGCGGACAGCCTCGCCATGGATGCAGCCGGGAACGTCGTCGTGGCAGGGACGTTCATGGGCCAGATCAGCCTCTGCGGCGCCTCGCTGACCAGCGTCGGTGACATCGACTCGTTCATCGCGAAATTCGACCCTGCGGGGAGCTGCCTCTGGAGCAAGCAGCTCGGCTACACGGAGATCCACAACGTCGCCCTCGACGCGTCGGGCAGCGTCGTCCTCGCCGGCAGCTTCGGCGACTATTACGCCGAGGCGATCGATCTCGGCGGCGGGCCGCTGACCACCGCGGGCAGCGAGGATATCTTCGTGGCGAAGCTCGATGCTGCCGGTGAGCACGTCTGGAGCAAACGGTTCGGCGACGAGGCGCTCCAGAGGGCGTACGGCGTCGCGGTCGACGGCGCTGGAAACGTCGTCATCAGCGGGACGTTCCTCGGGAGCGTGGATTTCGGCGCAGGTCCGCTGGTGAGCGCGGGAGGGTACGGTCCTCTCGAACCCGGCTCCGTCACGTGGGGCGGCAACGCCTTCGTGACCAAGCTGAACCCGGCAGGTGAGCTCCTCTGGGCCAAGCGCCTCGGGCAGTATGGGCCGCAGACGGCGCTGGACGCCGCGGCGACCGTGGACGGCGACATCGCGATCACCGGCTTGATGTACGGCGACGTCGACTTCGGCACGGGCCCGATGGACTGCACCTACGGCGATGCCTTCGTCGCGAAGCTCGACGCGACGGGCACGGTCCGCTGGGTGAAGCACACAGGCGGCAGGGAGCAACAGTACGGCTATTCCACGGCCATGGACGCGACCGGCGACGTGTACGCCGCCGGGCCGTTCGTCGGCACCATCGACTTTGGCACGGGGCCGCTGGTGACTCCGACGTCTACCCGGGCGATTTTCCTCGCGAAGTTCGGCCCCTGAGGCCGCGGACGGCGGTCCGCGAGGTGGCCCTCAGCGCAGGCAGGCGCCGAGCCATCGCGCGGCGTTCTGCCCGAGGGCGGGGCCCAGGAGCTCGGGGGGCAGGTGAAGGCCCTGATAGGTGCCGATGGTGCGGGCCGATTGATCGGCGGTTTGACGAAAGAAGCGAAACTTGTCCTCTTTCAAGAGACCCATGTTCGACTCCGCCTGCAGGTCCCACAGCTCCATCGACATGGGGTCCAGCCCGCTTGTCACAAGGTCGGTCCCGAACAGGAAGCGCTCGGGCCAGCGAGAGAACAGCCTGAGGAGCTGGGCGCGATCCCGCTCGAGGCTCGCGAAGCCCTCTGTCGCCGGGCCGGCAGACCCATGGCTCGTATCGACGAGGAGGCGCGGAAACGCCTCCATCAGGGACTCCATGCGCGCGAGGTCGGTCCGGCTGCCGCAGAGATGCGCGCACACGAGCCTCAGGTCGGGGAAGGCGCGCAGGACCGCCTCGAGCTCGCTCCTGTAACGGACGGTGTTGGCATGAAGGAGAACCGGAATCGCCTGATCCGCGAGCGCCTGCCACATCGCCTGGTGCGAGGGGTCGTCGAGGGGACGCTCGTGGAAGAGGTTGTGCCCCTGGTAAAGCTTCACGCCGCAGGCGCCTCGGCTGCGCAGCTCGGCGAGGTACGCGAGGTCGTCGTGACCCAGATCCAGGGTGACGAAGGGAATGAGCTTTCCACGGTGAGCCGCTGTGGCGTCGAGGACGAGCTCATTGCCTGCGCGGTAGCCCGAGAGGCCCGAGCCGCCGCGGCCGCTTGTCAGGTCCGGGCTCGCCAGGACGACGGCGCGATCGATGTGGTGCTTGGCCATGTGCGCGAGCAATGGTGCCACCGCGTTGGCCTCCGTCAGGTGCACATGGATGTCGATGACCTCCTGACGGGCCGGCGGAGCCGGCGACGAACGGCACCCCAGGACGGCGGCGAGCGCGGCGCCCCACGCGATGCTCCGGAAGCGAGCGCCGCGATCGGCGCGCGAGCGCATCGAATGAGGGCGATGAGGACGGCGGCGATCACGAGAGCGATGAGGGACGATCGAACGATGCGGATCCATCGCCGATAAGGATACGCGGTGACAGGGATGGCGCCATGAAAAAGGAAGGAGTCGCGAGAATATGAAAATGGCATGAGCTGGTGATTCGCTTCTGGACCTGCTTTGTGCGAACGCTCGGTGTTTGCGCCTCCAGGGCGAAGCTTCGCCCTGGAGTTGGTTATTCATTTGTGCCCAATGGAGTTATCATGTCGCTCATTCACAGCTCGGTTCGTCTCATGGGGTTCGCAGCGCTCTACGCGTCTTTGTTTGCAACGACGTCTTGCTCGCGCTGGCTGGACGATGCCGTAGGCCCAGGCGCCGAAGGAGGCGGCGGCAGCGATGCCAGCGGCAGCGGCGGCACCGGCATCAGCGGCAGCGCCATCAGCGGTAGCGCCATCAGCGGCAGCGGCGGCAGCGGCAGCAGCGGCAGCGGCGGCAGCGGCGGCAGCGGCGGCACTGGTGGGGCTGGCGTGGGCGGGGCCGCGACCGGGAGCGGCGGAGCGTCTGTTTGCGCGGACGACGCCTACGAGGCGAACGACGCGTCCACCTCCGCGGCTCCGCTCGCCTATGACCACACCGACGACAGCCTTGGTCCCAGCGCGTGGTTTTCGAAGATCGATCTCGTCCTCTGCCAGGGCGACGAGGACTGGTACCTGCTCGACACCACCTCTCTCGGCATCGAGGAGGTCAACTGGAGCCTTCGCGTCCTGGCCTCCGGGGCAGGGCTGTGCGGCGAGGGTTGTGAGCAGTATACTCCGCCCCCCGGTCCAGAGAACACGTTGATCGTGGAGGTCTACAGCGCTGCCACGATGGAGCTCCTCGGGGCCGAGGAGAGCGATCATGGACGGGTATGGCTCGATGGAGGGGGCGCGGATTCGGCGAACGATCTGCTGCTCCGCGTCTATGGGCCGCCCGAGGCGAACTACCCGTACGACATGAGCTTCGTCGCCAAGTCCTATGAAGGGGAGGACGAGTGCGAATGCTGAGCTTCGCCTGGCGCCGCGGCGCCCGCTCTACGACCTCGTCGTGCGGATTACCTCCTGCAAAATAAAAGCAGCCCCGCTCGGCCCGTCGGACGCGCCGCTCGAATCTCGCATGGATCGCCGTGTCAGCGCGTCGATCTGCGCGTGAGCGAGCTTTACTTATCGCATTCGAAGGCTACCCTCCATGCATGCGAATCCTTGGAATCAGCGGGGGTCACGAGCCGGACCATCTCGGTTATCCGAGACCAGCATTCAACGCGGCGACGTCGCATGACGGCGCCGCCGTCCTCCTCGAGGACGGCGAGGTCGTCGCGGCGATCGAGCAGGAGCGGCTGAACCGCCTCAAGCACTCGAACAAAGCCCCGTTCCAGGCGGCCCGCTTCTGCCTGGAGAGCCGTGGGCTCCGCGTCGACGAGGTCGACTACCTCTGCTTTTACATCAGCGAAGAATGGTGCGACGCCCAGGTGAAGCGCGGGCTCTTCTCCAAAGGCCCCGAGCTGCGCACGGCGAACGACGTCATGAGGCGCCTCGTGCTCGCCGAGTTCGGCGTCGACGTGGGGCCCGAGCGCATCCAGTTCGTCAAGCATCACACGGCCCACGCGATGAGCGCCCTGATCGGCTCGGGGTACGAGAGCAGCCTCGTCTTGACGCTCGACGGCTGCGGCGACGGCGAGTCGGGATCCGTCTCCATCGGCTCCGGCGGAGAGCTTCGCTCGTTGAGAGACATCCCGGAGCGGGACTCGCTCGGCAATTTCTACGTCCAGGTGATACGGTTCCTCGGGTTCTCGCCGTTCGACGAGTACAAGGTCATGGGGCTCGCCCCGTACGGCGATCCGCGCAGGTACCGGGCGCTGTTCCAGGCGATGGTCGCGCTGCTCCCGGAGGGCGCATGGGCCATCGACTTCGACAAGATCGCCGATCTCCACGGCGCGATCCGGCCGCGCGCGCCGCGGGAGCCGATCACGCAGGACCACAAGGACATCGCCGCCTCGCTCCAGGAGGCGCTCGAGACCATCGTCTTCCATTGCCTGCGGCACTTCCAGCGCGAGACCCGGCAGGTGAACCTCTGCTTCGCGGGCGGCGTCGCGCACAACTGCACCTTGAACGGGAAGATCCTCCGCTCCGGGCTGTTCGAGCGGGTGTTCGTCCAGCCGGCCGCGCACGACGCCGGCTGTGCGCTCGGCTCCGCCATGGCCGTGCACGCGCGAAAGGCCCCGGCGCGGCGGATGCCCGCGATGAGCCACCCGTACTGGGGGAGGCACATCGGCGAGCGGGGCGAGATCCGGAGAGCGCTCGACGCGTGGCGCGATTTCATCCGCGTGGAGGAGCTCGCCGACGCGCCGAAGGCCGCCGCCGAGCTACTCGCGGCGGGCAGCGTGATCGGGTGGGCGCAGGGTCGGTCCGAGTTCGGCCCGCGCGCGCTCGGCAACCGCAGCATCCTGGCGGATCCCAGGCCGGCGGCGAACAAGGACATCATCAACGCCATGGTGAAGAAGCGCGAGGAGTTCCGGCCCTTCGCGCCCGCGGTGACGGAGGAGGACGCGCGCGACTATTTCGATCTCGGCGGTGCGGAGACCATGCCCTTCATGATCTTCACCGTGCCCGTCCACGAACAGAAGCGACAGCTGCTCGGCGCCGTCACGCACGTGGACGGGACCGCGCGGGTCCAGACGGTCTCCAGGCGTATGAACCCGCGCTTCTGGCAGCTCATCCGGGCCTTCGGCGACATCACCGGCGTGCCGGTGGTGCTCAACACCTCCTTCAACAACAACGCCGAGCCGATCGTCGATTCGGTCGACGACTGCGTGACCTGCTTTCTGACGACGCGGCTCGACAAGCTGGTCGTCGGCGACCACCTCGTCCACAAGAAGCCCGCGCCGCTCTCGGCCTATGCGGAGCTCGTCCCCTCGTATCCGACCTTCGTGAAGCTGCTCTCGCTGCGAGGGCCCACGCCGGGCGGCTACGAGGTCGAGCGCGCGATCGTCACGACCTACAATGACGCACGAACCCCGGTCTCCGCCGAGGCGTTCGAGGTCCTCTGGCGGGCCGACGGCCGGAAGCGGCTCCGCGAGCTGCTCGACGGCGTGGAGGATCGGGAGGCGGTGATCGCCGAGCTGATCGAGCTGTGGTCGCAGCGCGTGGTGCGCCTGCTGCCTGCCACCGACGATTGACGGCGGAGGAGGGGGGGCGCCGCCGAGCGCCCCGCGGCCGGCGCTCCCCCGCATTCTCATAGGCGTTACCACCATCGGTCACCAACCTGAACGTTTACGTGGTCGTGAACGTGAACGTGAACGTTTACGTGGTCGTGAACGTGAACGTGAACGTTTACGTGGTCGTGAACGTGAACGTTTACGTGGTCGTGAACGTTTACGTAGTCGTGGTCGTGGTCGTGGTCGTGGTCGTTCACGGCCTATCGTTGACGACCACGACCACGACCACGACCACGACTACGACCACGACCACGACTACGACTACGACTACGACTGCGACTACGTAAACGTTCGGATGTAGGAAAACGCGGCGCGAAGCTTGGTTGACGTCGACGCTCCCGCATTCTACCGGTACCCCGCCACGGTGATGATCACGTCCTCGGGGCAGATCTGGTCGGTCTCCACCTCGAACCCGTGATCGCGCAGCATCCGCCGGACACGCTCGCCTCTCCCGCCGAAGTCGTGCAGCTCGAGGACGACGGCCCGGATCCTCCCCCAGTCATCGGGGCGAATGCCCTCCAGCACGTCGATCTCGGCCTTCTCGGCGTCGATCTTGAGCAGGTCGATCTGCCCGATCTGCTCCCGCTCGATGAGCTCGGACAGCGTCGCGAGCTCGCACTCCACTCGCCTCATTCCACGCCTCATCCACCAGGCATGACAGTCGATGAGCACCGAGTTCACCGCGCGCGGGAGGTGCTTCATATAGGCCGGCAGATCCGCGTGGTGCTTCTCCCGGATCCGCTCGTCGTAGATGGCCGCGAGCGTGGCCTGTTTGTCGTCGCTCGCCATCATGTCGTACATGCTCGAGATGGCGCCCTGGCGTGGAGCGTAGTGGAACGTCGCCGTGCCCGCGGCCCGACCCAGGCCCGCGCGGTGCAGGCGCACGCGCTCCGAGCCGGACGATCCCAGGTTCATCCGGAGGAGCTCGAAGGTCTCGGGGATCGGCTCGAAGCAGTGGATCCGCGCTCGCCCGCCTGTGCGCTTCAGCACCTCGAGCGCGAAGAGACCGATGTTCGCGCCGACGTCGATCACGGTCACCTCTCCGCTGGTCAGGAGGCTCTGCACGCGGGGCCGGAAGTAGCCCTGCACCTGGAGATGCAGCGTCCTCGCCATGTCGGGGACGCGATCGTGAACGACCCTCTGGTCTGGCAACTCGATTGCGAACGTCTTCATATGGGCTCATCCAAACGTAATTTGGGCTCATCCAAACGTAGTGTGTCCATCCCTCGCCCCGCCGCGCGCACGCGCGCGGGCTCCGCTCACCCGCAAGCGCGCGCGATCGCCTGCAGATCGTCGATGACGTCACCGGCGACCCGCTGCGCGGTCGCCGGCGCATGCACGTTCGCGCTGTAGCGCCACCGGAACGTCAGGGCCCCTCCGCGGACGAGGACGTGGCACTCGAACAGGTTGAACCTCAGGTTCGTCGCCGCCTCGTCGTACCCCGTGGACTCGCTCGCCACGCGGAGGATCGAGCCCTGCGCAGGCGGCTCGACGCGCCCCTGGTAGTTGAAAAGGATCCCCGGTCGCTTCCGGAGCCGCCCGAGCTCCGCGCTGAGCCCGGCGTCGCCGCCCAGGTACTTGAGGAGGTTGTAGCCGTGGCCCCCGTTCGGGATGCGATCGAGCTGCCGGCTCGTATCGAGCAGCGCCGCGAGCGGCTCTCGCTGGCTCGAGCGCCGGAGCACGAGCACCCGCTCGGCGCTCAGCCACCCCACCGTGCGCGACGCGTCGAGCTCCGGGCGATGGGGCATCAGATCACGCCCCGAGTTGAGGACCATGATGTCCTGCCAATCGCGGCCCGTCCACGCGGTCACGCCGCGGAGGACCGCGGCGATGAGCGCGTGCTCCGTGCTCACCCCGAAGCGCGCCGGCAAGTCCCGCAAGATGACCTGAGACTCCTGCTCCGAGAGCGACGCCCAGTGATCACGGACCGACTCCACCGTACAGAGATGGCGGGTCGCCGGGTGGTCCGCTGGGAGGGGATCGATCTCGTTCCAGGGCAGCGAGAGCCAGTAGGCGCGCTCGTTGGGCAGGATCTCCTCGCTCACCCACCGCTCGAGCGCGCGCGTCCAGCGGCCGGCCGAGGCGCCCGCGGGCGGCAGGCGGGGCGTGGCCGTCGTCGCGAGCTGATCGTAGATGGATTGCAGATCGAGCGCGGCGATCATCATCGACATCCAGTCGACGACGAGGTGGTGCGCGTTGAGCCACAACCGCCCTCTCCCCTGCTCGTCCCACCGGAAAAACACGATCCGGAACAGCCGCCCGCGCTCGAGCTCGTATTCGTCTTGCATGCGATCGCAATGCCGCTCGATCTCGGTCCCGCGCCGATCCTCCGGGATCCCGGACAGATCGACGCAGGCGAACGGCGCCTCGGTCCACGGCGCGTCGATCACCTGGCGAAAGCCGCTCGGGGTGCGCTCGAAGCGCGCGCGGAGCGCCTCATGGTGGTTGACGAGGACGAGCGAAGCGCGCGCGAGCCTGTCGAGATCGAGCGGCGCCACGGCCTCCAGCAGCAGGTTCACGTTCCAGCGCGCCGGGCGGGTGCGCCCGGGGGCCTCCTCCAGATACCAGCGCTGGAGGACGGTGAGCGGCCGCTCCCCATTCTCTGGTTCGACGTCCACCGCCGCGCGCTCCAGCGAGGCGCAGGCGGCCGAAAGGCGCGCGATCGTCTGGTGCTGGAAGAGCTGCCTTGGCGTGACATCGAGCCCCGCCTCCCGCGCCCGCTCGACGAGCGCAATGCCAAGGAGCGAATCCCCTCCGAGCGCGAAGAAATTGTCGTCCACGCCCACCCGATCCAGCTTGAGGACGCCGGCCCAGAGCGCTGCCATGCGGCGCTCTGCCTCCGACGACGGCGCCCGGTAAGCCGCGCTGGCCCCCTGGTGGTGCCGGTGAGCGAGCTCGAGGAGCGCGCTCCGATCGACCTTGCCGTTGGCCGTCAGCGGCATGCGCTCCAGCGCGACCCACGCGCTGGGTACCATGTACTGCGGCAGCCTCGCGGCGACGACCTCCTCCAGGGCGCGAGGCTCGAGCGCGGCGCCCTGTGCCGCCACGTAGCAGGCCACGAGGCGCCTGGCCCCGCTCGGGGTCGACTCCACGCACACCACCGCTTGCTCGACCTCGGGATGCTGCGCCAGCGCGGCCTCGATCTCCCCGAGCTCGATGCGGTTTCCCTGGATCTTCACCTGGAAGTCTTCCCGCCCGATGAACTCGATGTTCCCGTCCGGAAGGAATCGCCCGAGATCGCCGGTCCAGTAGAGCCGCTCGCCCGTCTCCGGGTGCTCGAGGAAGCGCTCCGCCGTCTGCGCAGGATCCCGGTAGTAGCCGCGGGCGAGGCAGATCCCGCCGACGTACATGCGGCCGACGACCCAGTCGGGACACGGGTGCATGCGCTCGTCGAGCACGTGGACACGCTGGTTCGGGAGGGGCTTGCCGTAAGGGATGCTCCTCCAGGTCGAATCCACCTCTCCGACGGGATAGAAGATCGACCAGATCGACGTCTCCGTCGGCCCCCCCGCGCCGATGACCCGCGCCCCCGGGCAAGCGCGGCGGATCCGATCGGGCAGCGGCACGGGGATCCAGTCGCCGCTCAGGATGACCCAGCGCAGCGAGGGGCACGCCGGAGGAGCGCCGCCGAGGTGCTCGACGAACATCTGCATCAGCGCGGGCACCGAGTTCCAGACGGTGACCCGGTGGGTCTCGATGAGGTGCCGCCAGTGCGCCGGATCCCGCGCCGCCTCGGGCGAGGGGATGACCAGGGCGCCTCCCGCGCCGAGCAGGCCGAACACGTCGTACACCGAGAGATCGAAGTGAACGGCGGAGAGCGCGAGGGCGCGATCCGATGAGGAGACCTGGAAGCGCTCGTTGATCTCGACGATCGTGTTCAGCGGGCCGCGGTGGTCGAGCGCCACGCCCTTGGGCTTCCCCGTCGAGCCCGACGTGAACAGCACATAGGCGAGATCGTCCGGCCCCTGGACCGCCGCGACCGGGCTGTCGTCCTCCGACGCGGACGCGCTGTCGTCGTCGACCGCGATCAGGCGCAGGGCCTCGGGCCAGGCCAGCGAGGAGGCCAGACGCTCCTGCGTGAGGACGATCTCCGCCTCCCCCTGATCCAGGACCGCGCGGATGCGCTCGATGGGCCACTCCGGATCGACGGGCAGGTACGCCGCCCCCGATTTGAGGGCTGCCAGGATCGCCACGATCTGCGCCCACCCCTTCGCCGCGGCCACAGCGACGAGCGCGTTCGGCCGGGCTCCGAGCGCGCGAAGGCGACGGGCGAGCGCGCTGCTCTTCCGATCGAGCTCCCCGTAGGTGAGCGTCCCCTCGGGGCTGATGATCGCCGGCGCAGCGGGGTTCAGCGCCGCTTGCCGCATGAACCCGCTGTGCAGGAGGTCGCTCGAGACCTCACGGGTGGTGCTGTTGACGCCGGCGCGGACGGCCCGCTGCCGCTCAGGGAGCTTGATGGTCGCCGCCCTGGTCCAGGGCGCGCCGTCCCGGGAGAGGCGGCTCAGGAGCGCCGCGTACGCCTCCAGGAGATCCGCCGCGAGGCCTTCAGGGAACAGATCGTCGGCGGAGCCGAAGCTCAGCACGAAGCCCTCGTCGTCCTGCTGGATCTCGTGCTCGATGCAGGGAGCCTGCGTGCCTTGTCCTCCTCCCTCGGGTCGGAAGGGCGCACAGACGCGCAGCCGGACGGCCGTCGCGCCGGGGTGACGCACGGCTTCGTCCGGCGCTCGTGTCCCGGGCGCGGCGCGCGCCATGGCCTCGTCGAAGGCCCGGGCGAGGTCGACGAACGGCGCCTTGACGCCGCGGCTCACCTCGATCTGCCCGCTCCCTGCGCCGATGGAGACGGACAGCAATCCGTTCTGCGGCTCGCCCGGCGCGCCGACCACGACGGCCAGCGGCGACGTGCTCCACGCGGCGACCGCCTGCGCGAAGGCGGCGGCGACGGCCGCGCCCGGGGCCACGCCGAGGAGCGCCGCGCGCGCCTCGAGCCCGCGGAGGAGCCCGGCGTCGACGCGCCGGGCGCGGCGGACGAGCCGAGGAGGCTCCCCCGCGAGGTCGCTCCGCACGAACGGGAGCGCAGGCGCCGAGAGCCCCCGGCGCGCAGCCGCTGCGGTCGCGGGTCCGAGCGCCTCGCCGCGGAGGAGCGCCGAGACCCTCGCCTCGGGCTCGCGCGCCGCCTCGGTGAGGAGGCGCTGGAGGAGCTCGGCGTGGCGCGCGATCGTCGCCTCGCGGAACAGCGCCGTGTCGTACTCGATATGACCGCTCAGGGTCGCCCCGTCGCGCTGCATCGACAGGGTGATGTCGTACTGCGATGTGCCGGGATCGAGGTCGATCGGCGTCACCCGCGCCCGGCCCAGCGAGACCGGCGCTGGCACCTTGGGCTGGAAGGCGAACATCACCTGGAACAGCGGAGTCCGGCCGAGATCTCGCTCCGGCCGAACGGCGTTGACGAGCCGCTCGAACGGGATGTCCGCGTGAGCGAACACGCGCACCGCGGCGCCGCGCACCCGCGCGAGGAGCGCGCTGAAGGCCGGGTCGTCCCCGAGATCGCCGCGGAAGACAAGGGTGTTTACGAAGCACCCGATGACGCCCTCGAGCTCGGGGTGATCACGCCCAGCGATCGGCGTCCCGACGAGGAGATCCGCCTGCCCGCTGAGCCGGTGGAGCAGCGCGAGGAACCCGGCCATCAGGACCATGAACGGCGTCACGCCGCGCTCGCGGCCGAGGTCCTCGACGGCCTCGGTCAGCGCCCGCGAAAAGCGGAAGTGGTGCCGCGCCCCCTGGTACCGCTTCTCCGCGGGGCGAGGGTGATCCGTCGGGAGATCGAGCGTCTGGCCGGCCCCCGCGAGCTCGGCCTTCCAGAAGGCGATCTCCTCGCTCCGCGCCGCCTCGTCCCACCGCTGCCGCTCGTGGACCGCGTGGTCGCCGTGCTGGACCGGGAGCGGCTCCCAGCGCGGGCGCTCGCCCGCCGAGATCGCTTCGTAGGCGGCGGCGAGCTCGCGCACGAAGATCTCGTGCGACCAGCCGTCGGTCACGATGTGGTGCATCGCGAACGCGAACAGGTACCGCTCGTCGTCGAGCTGCGCGAGCTCGGCCCGCACCAGGGGGCCTCGGGCGAGGTCGAACGGGCGCCCCGCCATCCGCCGCAGCCGCGCGAGCGCCGTCGCCTCGCGCGCGTCCCGGGCGAGCGCCCGGTGATCGACCTCCTCGAAGTCGAGCTGCGCCGATGGCTGGACGATCTGGACGGGAGCCCCGTCCACGACGCGGAACACGGTGCGGAGGGCCTCGTGCCGCTCGATGACGGCGTGGATCGCGCGCTCCAGGGAGCGCACGCACAGGGGCCCCGCGATCTCGGCCGCGCCGCCGACGTTGTAGGCCCCTGTTCCGGGCGCCAGCCGGTCCAGGAACCAGAGCCGCGTCTGCGCGTACGACAGCGGGATCACCCCGCCCGGGTCGCGGCGGCGCAGCGCCGGACGCGTCGACGGACGCGCGAGCTGCTCGATCCGCCGCGCCAGATCGGCGAGCGACGGCGTGTCGAACAGCCACCGGAGCGGCACCTCCACGCCGGCGCGCTCGCGGATGCGGGAGACGGCGCGCATCGCGAGCAGCGAATGGCCCCCGAGCTCGAAGAAATGGTCGGTCCTGCCCGGCGCGCGCCCGAGGAGCTCTTCCCAGACGGCGGCCACGAGCCTCTCCATCTCGGTCGCCGGCTCCTGCCGATCGCGCGCCGGCGGGCGCTCCAGCGCGTCCAGGCCCGGGAGCGCCTTGCGGTCGATCTTGCCGTTCGGCGTCTGCGGCATCCGGGGCAGCTCGACGAAGCGCGCCGGCAGCATGGCTTCGGGCAAGAACGCGCGCGCGTGCGCCCGGAGCGCCTCGGGGCTCACCGGCCCCGCCGCGGGCACGTAATAGGCGACGAGCACCGCCTCGCCCACCGCGTCCCGGTGCGCCGCGCAGACGCATTCCCCGACGCCGGGGTGGCGCGCCACGGTCGCCTCGATCTCGCCGAGCTCGATTCGGAAGCCGCGGATCTTCACCTGATGATCGATCCGGCCGAGGAACTCGAGCCGCCCGTCGTGCGTGATGCGCGCCAGGTCGCCGGTGCGGTACATCCGCGCGCCCGGCGCCGGCGAGAACGGGTCGTCCACGAACCGCTCCCGGGTCAGGTCAGGCCGGCCGTGGTACCCGCGGGCCAGGCCCGCTCCGCCGATGTAGAGCTCCCCGGCCACGCCGATCGGGAGCCGCTCGCGCCGCTCGTCCAGGAGGTAGATGCGCGTGTTGGCGATCGGGGATCCCAGGGTGATCGTGTCCGGATCGTCGACGCGCGCCGCGGCGGACCACACGGTCGTCTCCGTCGGGCCATACAGGTTCCAGAGGCAGCCCGCGCGCGCGCCGATCTCCCGGGCGAGGTCCGGCGGCAGCGCCTCCCCGCCTGCCAGCGCGCGGAGGCGCGGGCTGCCCGTCCACCCCGCCGCGAGCAGGAGGCGCCAGGTGCTCGGCGTCGCCTGCATGACCGTCGCCCCCGAGCGCTCCAGCGCGCGCAGGAGCGCTGTGCCGTCCCGCGCTTCGGCGGCGGACACGAGGACCGTCCGCCCGCCGACGCTCAGCGGCAGAAACAGCTCCAGGACGGAGATATCGAAGGACGCCGTGGTCACCGACAGCAGCACGTCGCCGGCGTCGAGGCCGGGCCTTTCCCGCATCGCCTCAAGGAAGTTCACGACGCTGCGGTGCTCGACCTGCACGCCTTTCGGGTGCCCGGTCGAGCCCGACGTATAGATGACGTAGGCGAGGTTCCGGCTGCAGGGCGGCGCCGCGAGCGGCTCCTCGGCCAGGCCGGAATCCTCGGTGAGATCCTCGAAGAACGCCGTCCGCTGCGGCTCGCCGGCGAGCGGGCGTCGCAGCGCGCGCTGCGTGAGCAGGACGGCGGCCCCGACGTCGCGCAGGATATAGGCGATGCGCTCGCCCGGCAGCGCGGGATCCAGGGGTACGTAGGCGCCGCCCGATCTCAGGATCGCGAGCAGCCCGATGACGAGATCGATCGATCGGTCCATGCAGATCGCCACCGGGACGTCCGGACCGACGCCCATCGCGCGCAGCCGGCGCGCGAGGCGGGCCGAGGCGCGGTCGAGCTCTCCGTACGTGATCTCGCCCTCGCCGAACGCGAGCGCGACGCGCTCCGGATGGCGCTGCGCCTGCCGCTCGAAGAGCTCGTGGACGCAGAGCTCCTCGGGAAAAGGTCGCTCTGTCCGGTTCCATTGATCGAGGTGCAGCGCGTCGGCCTCGTGCACGACCGGCAGGTGGAGCACGCGCGTGTCGGGGCGCGCCGCCGCCGCGCGCAGGAGCGCCTCATAGCTCCTGAGCATCCGCTCCGCCGTATCGCTGCGGAACAGGTCGGTGTCGTACTCCAGATCGAGCCGGAGGCCCTGCGGGCGGTCCCAGGCCTCGACGGTCCAGTCGAACTTCGACGTCGTCACCGGCACCTCGACCGGCTCGACCGTGAGCCCGGTGAAGGCCGGCAGATCGGCGGCAGCGGTCTGCAGGATGAAGAGGGTCTGGAACAGCGCCGCGTGGGACGTGCTCCGCTCGGGTTGCAGCGCCTCCACGAGCAGCTCGAACGGCAGATCGTCGTGCGCGAAGGCGTCGAGCACGTCGCGCTTCGTGCGGCGGAGCAGCTCGACGAAGCTGGGGTTGTCCGAGAGGTCGGCGCGGAGCGCGAGGTTGTTGACGAACATCCCGGCGAGCGGCTCGATCTCTCGCCGCGTCCGCCCGGCGACGGGCGACCCGACCACGACGTCGAGCTTCTGCGTGACGCGACAGAGGAGGACCTGGTACGCGGCGAGGAGCGCCATGAAGAGGGTGACGCCCTCCCGCTGGCACAGCGCCTTCACCGCCGCGCCGAGCCGGGGTGACAGCGTGAGCGACGCCTTCGCCCCCCGGTGCGCCTGCGAGGCCGGGCGCGGACGGTCCAGCGGGAGCTCGAGGAGCGCCGGCGCGCCGCGCAGCCGCTCCTTCCAGTACGCGAGCGCCCGTTGAAGGCGCTCCTGGCTCCACTGGCTCCGCTGCCAGACGGCGTGATCGCCGTACCGGACGGGCAGCTCGGCCAGCCGCGGGGCGCGCCCCGCGACGAGCTCATTGTAGAGCGCGCCGAGGTCCCGGAGCAGCACGCCCCAGCTCCAGTGATCGCTGGCGATGTGGTGAGTCGCCATGAGCAGGACGTGCTCCTCTGCGGCCAGGCGAAAGAGCGCTGTCCGGAGGAGGTCGCCTCGCTCCAGGACGAAGGGCGCCTGGGCGATCTCTGCGCACTGGAGGGCGAGCTCGCGCTCGCGGGCCGCCGGATCCACCGCGGAGAGGTCCGTGACCGCCACGGCGACGCCGGACGGCGGCAGCACCTCCTGGTAGGCCTCCTCGGCGTCCTCGCCGAAGCGCGTCCGCAAGATCTCGTGCCGCTCCACGAGGAGCGAGAGGGCCCGCTCGAGCGCGGCCACGTCGAGCGAGCCCCGGAGCCGCGCGGCCCCCTGGAGGTTGTATGCAGGGCTGTCGGGCGCGTACCGGTACAGGAACCAGAGCCGCTGCTGCGCGAACGACAGGGGGAACCTCGACCGCGTCCCGCTCCGCTGCGGCCCCGCCGCCGCGCCGCCGCCGGACGGACGTTGTCCCTTCAGCTTCGCGACGAGCGCCTTGAGCTCCTGGGACGACAGGCCTTTGATCCGCTGCTCTAGCTCGCTCACCTCGACGCTCCTCTCCAAGGTTCCAGCGCGTTCACGGCTCAGGACGGCTCGCCGGGCGCGGCCGCGTCTGTCATCGACTCGAGCACCGCGAGGCGCTCGGCGAGAGCGCTCGTGATCTTCTCGGCGAGCCGGGCGACGGTCGCCCCCTCGAACATGTCCTGCTTCGGCAGATCGACGTCGAACGCGTCGTTGATCCGCGAGAGGATCTGGATCGCCAGGAGCGAGTGGCCGCCGAGGCTGAAGAACTCGTCATGGATGCCGATCGGCCGCCGGCCGAGCAGCTCCTCCCACTGCGAGCACACAACGCGCTCTATCTCGTCGCGAGGCCGCTCGTCATCGCCGAGGGGCCGCCGCGGGCTCGCGGAGGGCTCCCGCCGGGCGCGGCGCTGCTGCTCGGCGAGGGCCGGGAAGTCGCGCGGCGAGACCACGATCTGCTCGGGCCCGGTGAGCGCGAGGATCTGCTCGAGTGCCTTCATCCCGTCCTCCGGGGCGATGCCGCGCGACGCCCTTCGCGACGGCGCGGCGAGGGCGGCGCCGCCGTGGACGCGCTGAAGGACGAAGCGGGTCACATCGGCGATGACCCGCCCCTGCTCGTCGAGCAGGGTCACGTCCGCGGAGAGCGCACGGCCAGGCTCGGTATCGTCGCGGCGCAGGCGGACATGGCTGAACAGCCTCGATGGAGTGGGCGCCAGGCAGACCACGCGGCCATACCCCGCAGGGAGGTAGATCCCTCGAGGGTCGAGCACGGCGGTCACCGAGGTGGCCACGTCGAGCAGCGCCGGGTGCAGACCGTACACGGACAGATCCGCCGCGAACTCCGGGCGAAGGCCGAGCTCGGCGAGCGCCTCGTCCTCCCCGACGTGGAGCGATTCGATGCAGTCCCAGCGAGGTCCCCACCGGAGCAAGCCGCTCGCGTTGACGGCCTCGAAGAGCTGCCGCGCGGCCGCCGGGCGGCAGCGCCGCCGGATCGACGCGACAGGCGCGTGCTCGCGCGTCTCGTCGAGCGCGGGCGTCCAGGTGCCCGACGCGAGCCGCTCCCTGACCCCGGCAGGGCCCGGGGCGAAGATCGAGAACTCGGTCCGCGCCCCGCGCTGCTCGCTCTCGAGACAGACGTCCTGCGGCGCCCCGTCCTCCACGCGGCAGGGCGTGTGGAAGCGGACCTCATGCAGCTCGACGGCGCCCCTCCCCGCGAGCGTGGCCGCGGCCCGCGCCATCTCGAGCAGGGTCGTGCCGGAGACCAGCCCGTCGCGCTGCGTCCGGTGCTCCGCGACAGGCCAGTCGCGCGCCAGGCTGAACCGCTTGTGGAACACCCGGGGCCCGGGCGCCGCGCCGTCCACCCGATCGATCAGCGGGTGGTGCCCCCGGAGGCTCGACCCTGGCCCAGGCAGCAACGGTCCTGGCCGGGTGATCCCGGCCCGCGCCGCCATCCCGATCTGCTCCCAGCCGTCCCAGGCGATGGCGAAGCTCGGGTTGCCGGTCGCGCTCTGGTACGCCCCGGCGAAGGCGTCGAGGTACGCATTCGCGGCGGCGTAGTCCGCCTGTCCGATCGCCCCGAGGTGCGAGAACGTCGATGAGAACAGCACGAGGAAGGGCTGCTCTCCCTCCCGCCCGAGCTGGTCGGCGAGGTTCCGTGTCCCGGTGGTCTTCGGCGACAGCACCCGGCAGATCTCCTCGTTCGTCCGCGCCTCGAGCGGGCCGGCGCCCGGGATCCCGGCGCCGTGGAAGATCCCGTCGATGCGCCCGAAGCGGGCCCTCGCCTCGGCGAAGACGCGCGCCACGTCCTGCGGCTCGGCGACGTCCCCGGGAGCGACGACGAGCTCCGTGCCTTCCGCCTCCATCCGCCCGAGCGCCTCGAGGATCTCCGCGGTCGCGGCCAGCGCCCCGTCGCGCTCCCGGTAGCTCGACCACTCCGATCGCGGCGGGAGCGGCGTCCTCCCCATCAGCACGAGCTTCGCCGCCCAGGCGCGCGCGAGGTGCTCGGCAAGGCGCAGCCCGATCCCGCCGAAGGCGCCCGTGATCAGGTAGACGCCCCCGCGCCGCAAGCGCGACGCTTCCGCGGCCGGCGATGGAGGGAGGATCGCCTGGAACGCGGGCACCCAGCGCTGCTGCGCGCGCAGCAGCACGAGGTCGTGCTCCGGCTCGCCCGCGAGCTCCCGGAAGAGGGCCCGCGCCCACGATGTGGCGGCCTCCCCGTCGCGCGGCGGGACCACATCGACGGCGCGACAGCGGACGCCGGCGAGCTCGTTGCCCAGGCTGCGGCAGAGGCCGACGAGCGCGGCGTGGTCCGGCGAAGGGGTCGTCTCGCCGGCGATCGCGTGGGCTCCCCGGGTCACGATCGCGAGCTCGATCCCCGCCCCTGGCGGCGCGGCGCCGAGGCTCCGCGAGACGGCGCACACGCTGAGCAAGCCCCTCCGCAAGATCGCTTCAGCGCCCTCGCCCGGCCCCCCCAGCGCGCTCCACAGGTGGACGATGCGTCCGGGAAAGAGGCCTTGCCCGTCGAGGGTCGAGAGCAGCGCCCGGAGATCCTCCTCGCTGTCAGGGCGCAGGACGAACGCGAGGTCGCCCGACGCGGCGAACGCCGGCCCGGGGCGCGCGGTGATCACGCGAGCGCCCGAGCCGCGGACGTGCGCCTCCAGCGCGCCCGCGCCCTCGTCTGCGTCGGTGAGGAGCAGCCACGGCGCCCCGTTCTCGAGCCGGGATAGCGGGGCGGCCTCATGGAGACGAGACCAGCGGAGCCGGAACAGCCGCGCTCCTCCGGTGTCCTCCGCGCCCTCGTGGGCCATCGTCTCCGCCGTGCCCGTGGACGGCTCCGGCAGCCCGTCCTCGACCGCGTGGCGCCTCCGCTCGAAGGGGTAGGTCGGCAATGGGACGCGGCGCGCCCGGGCGTCCGGGAATACCGCCTGCCAGCGCAGGTCGGCGCCGCGCGCCCACAGCTCGCCGGCCGCCTCGAGCAGCACGCGCCGGCCCTTTCCGGTGTCGCCCGGCCCTGGCAGCAGGGGAACGGCCGCGCTCTCCGCGCTCCCCCCGAGCTGCGCGCGCACGAGCGAGCACAGCGTCGAGCCGGGCCCGACCTCCACGAACAGGTGCGGTCCTTCGCCCTCGAGCGCCGCCTTGACGCCGTCGCCGAAGCGGACCGCGCGCCGCAGGTGGTCAGCCCAGTACTGGGCGCTCCGCGCCATCGAGCCCGTCATCCACCCGCCGGTGACGTTGGAGAGGAGGGGAATCCGGGGCTCGCGCAGCGTGATCCCCGCCATGGCCCTGCGGAACTCGTCCAGGATCGGCTCGGTCGCGGCGGAGTGGAACGCGTGGGAGGTCTGGAGCCGGCGGCCCTTGATCCCGCGCGCGCCGAGCTGCGCCTCGTACCTCGCGATGGCCGCCTCGGGGCCGGAGACGACGCACAGCTCGGGCCCGTTCACCGCGGCGAGCGACAGCGCTTGTGGCAGGCTCTCGAGCGCTGCCCCCTCGGACAGCGGCACCGCGAGCATCGCCCCGCGCGGCAGCGACTGCATCAACCTTGCGCGCACCGCGACCGCCCGGAGCGCGTCCTCGAGCGAGAACACCCCCGCGACGCAGGCCGCCACGAGCTCGCCGACGCTGTGCCCGAGGAGCGCCTCGGCGCGCGCTCCCCACGACTCGAGCAGCCGCGCCGCGGCGTACTCGACGGCGAACAACGCCGGCTGAGCGACCTCCGTCTCCCGGAGCTCCTCGGCCGGGCCATTGAACAGCAGCGCTCTCAGATCGCGGCCAAGGTGCGGCCGGAGCCGCTCCGCGCACTCGTCCAGGATCTCCCGGACAACGGCGTGCTCCTCGTACAGCGACCAGCCCATTCCAGGGTGCTGGCTCCCCTGGCCGGTGAACAGCATCACCACGCCGGCGGTGCCCGTCCGCGCCCCTCGCCCAGGCCTGGGCGCGCGCAGCCGCGCGACGGCGTCCGGCGACGACGACGCGACGACGAAATCGCGGTGCGGGAACCTCCGCCTCCCCTCGAGCAGCGTGAACGCCGCGTCGCGCAAGGAGATCTCCGGGTGCCCCTCGAGGTGCTCCGCGAGGCGCGATCGCATCGCTGCCAGGGCGGCCTCGCTCCGGGCCGACAGCGCCAGGATCTCGCTCTCTCCGCCGGGGGTCGGGTGATAGACCGGCCCTTCCTGGAGGACCGCGTGCACGTTCGCTCCCCCGATCCCGAACGAGCTCACGCCCGCTCGCCGAGGGCCGTTGTCCCTCGGCCAGGCGCGGAGCTCCGTGTTCACATAGAAAGGGGAGCTGTCGAAGTCGATCTCCGCGTTGGGCCGCCGGTAGTGGAGCGTGGCCGGGATCTGCGCGTGCCGGAGCGCCAGCACCGTCTTGATGAGCCCGACGATGCCGGCCGCCGTGTTCGAGTGGCCCACGTTCCCTTTCACCGATCCGAGGGCGCACCGGCGGAGCGGGGCGGCGGCGCGCCGGAAGGCCTGCTCCAGGGCGCGGACCTCGATGGGGTCGCCGAGCGACGTGCCGGTCCCGTGCGCCTCGACGTAGTCGATGGTGTCCGGCCGGACGCCGGCCACCTCGTGCGCCATCACGATCACCGAGGCTTGCCCGTCGACGCTCGGGGCGGTGTACCCGACCTTGGCGGAGCCGTCGTTGTTCGTCGCGGACCCGAGGACGATCGCGTGGATGAAATCGCCCTGCGCGATCGCGTCCTCGAGCCGCCTCAGCACGACGACCCCGACCGCGTCGCCGAACACGGTCCCCGCGGCGTCAGCGTCGAAAGGACGGCAGTGGCCGTCGGGGGAGCATGGCCCGCCCTTCTCGTAGAAGTACCCGCGCCGCTCCGGGAACATCACCGACGCCGCGCCCGCGATCGCCATGTCGCACTCGACGGCGCGCAGGCTCTGGCATGCTTGATGGACCGCCGCGAGCCCTGTGGAGCAGGCCGTCTGGACGCTGATGCTCGGTCCCTTGAGGTTGAGTTTGTACGCGACGCGCGTCGTCAGGTAGTCCTTGTCGCTCGCGATCAGGAGCTGCATCGCCTCGGAGGACTCGAACTTGTGGAGCAGCGCGCGGTGGTGCGAGAGGAGATACGAGTTCATCTTGGCGCCGGCGAAGACGCCTATCCAGCCGGGGAACCGCTCGGCGTCGTGACCTGCGTCCTCGAGCGCCTCGTACGCGCACTCGAGGAACAGCCGCTGCTGCGGATCGATCCACTGCGCCTCCCGCTCGCTGTATCCGAAGAAGTCGGCGTCGAACCACTCCGGCCTGTCGAGGCAAGGTCGCGCCTTGACGTAGCCCGGATCCCTCACCTGGGCGCGAGGGACCCCGGCGGCGATCAGCTCCTCTTCCGTGAAGCGGGCGATGGACTCCCTGCCATCGCGCAGGTTCCTCCAGAACGCCTCTGGATCGTTCGCCTGCGGGAACCGCCCGCTCAGCCCGACGATCGCGATGGCGTCGCGCAGATCTCCGAGGTCCTGCATCGTTCAATCCTCCGGCTTGCCCTGGCGCGAGGCTTGCTCCGACGCGGACGGCGCGAGCCCGCGCCGCTCCAGGCCGCGCTCGCGCTGCCGCCGGGCGCGCGCGGTGATGGCGTCGAACCGGGCGCCCTCCGCCGCGCCCGGCGCGGCCCCGGGCGCCGCCGCATCCTCGCCTTTCGCCGAGGAGGGCGCGTTCACCCCGAGCGTCCTCAGGTACGCCGCCTGCTGGGACACCGTCGGATGCTCGAACAGGTGCACAAGGGGAACATCGCGGCTGAAGCGCTCGCGGAGGCTGCGCGCCATGCTGACGAGCAGGAGCGAATCGCCCCCGAGGTCGAAGAAGTTGTCGTCGTGACCGACGCGCGGGCGTCTCAGCACCTCGGCCCAGATGCTGGCAATGGCGCTCTCCAGCCCGTCGCTCGCCGCCGCGGAGGGCCTCGCCCAGGCTCGCTCTGCGGGCGGCGGCGCGTCCTCCGGGGCTGACCGCTGCGCGCCCTCCGGGGCTGACCGCTGCGCGCCCTCCGCCGGGCCAGGGAGCCTGTCGACGACGACCACCCTGACGGGCTCCTCCGTCCAGCGCTCTGCGACGTACGACGAGAGCGCTCGCGCGAGCCCATCGCGCGGCCGCTCCGGCCTCGCCAGGGCGGCGCCCTGCGGCGGCGCGGCGCGCGTCGCGGCGTCGACCATGGCCGCCAGCGCCGCCGACTCGCGGGCCAGCGCCTCGAGGGTGGTGTCCGCGTCCGAGATGGCCCCCCCGACGAGGCCGTGGAGGTATTCGTGGCGCGGGCCGACCTGGAAGAGGTGGGCGACCTGCGCGAAATCGAACCCGCCCGTCTGACAGAGGCCGATCTGGTGATCCGGCGCCGTCGACTCGAGCAGATGGGCGATGACGCCGGCCTCCATGAGGCACAGATCCCGCGCCCGGCTGCCGTACACCGGCTCGATGGCGCCTAGATCCGCCACGAGGTACACGCTGAACGCCGAGCTGTCGAACGCCTGCCCGTTGGGGCCCCCGTGGACCGAGCGGTCGATGTCCGCGCCGGGCTGGATCGCGACCAGCTGCTCGCGCTCCGGGTGGAAGTAGTACGTGCCTCCGGGGACCCGCTCGATCCGATCCGGCTTCACATACAGGTACACGTGCACCGGATACAGGTTGCCCGCCGAGGCGTAGAGCTGCTTGGCGAGCGGATAACCCGGCAGCCTCACCGGAGACAGCTGCCTCAGGAAGCGCGCCAGACGTTCGAAGGCGATGGGCTCGCTCCGGAACTGGCGATAGCTGCGCCGCCGCGCGAACGCCGAGAGATCCTCGTCCGTGCGCGCGCGCGCGATCAGGGGGATGGCGGCCCCGGAGAGATCATCGCGCTGCGCCGGCTTGCTCAGCTTGAACTTCAGCCTCGCGATCGGATCCTGCAGCAAGGGTACCTCCGGGTCCGCCGCGCCCTCTCGGGCCGTCACGTACGCGACCAGCCCGGCGCGCTCGTCCGCGGCGCGCTCCACCCTCGCTGCCGCGACGCTCGGGTGCTCGCGGAGCAGCGCCTCGACCCCGGGCGCGAGCCCCGGATCAGCCGCATTGTCCCGCGGAGGCGCGATGACCTGCTCTTCCACGCCGGACTCGCGCGCTGGATCCGGAAGGGCGCTGCGATCGACCTTGCCGTTGCTGGTGAGGGGGAGGCGGTGCACCTCCACGAAGGCGCTCGGCACCATGTAGTCCGGGAGCTTCGAGGCGATGAACGCCCGCAGCGCGGGCGCCTCGAGCGCCTTGCCCGGGGCCGGAACGACATGGGCGATGAGCCGCTTTCCACCGCTCGCCGTGCTCCCCACCGAGACAGCGGCGCTCGCCACGTCGGGGTGCTGCAGCAGCGCGGCCTCGATCTCCTCGAGCTCGATCCTGTGCCCTTGAATCTTCACCTGGAAGTCTTCGCGTCCCAGGAATTCGATGTTCCCGTCCGGCAGACAGCGTCCCAGGTCGCCGGTCCAGTACAGCCGCTCTCCGGTCTCCGGGTGTGTCACGAAGCGCTCGCGCGTCCTCTCCTCGTCCCGCCAGTAGCCGCGCGCGAGGCCCATGCCGCCGATGTAGAGGCGCCCGGGCACCCCGTCGGGACACGGCTCCATCGCCCCGTCGAGCACGTGGAACCGCTGGTTCGCGAGCGGCTTGCCGTAAGGGATGCTCTTCCAGCTCGGATCCACGCGGGTGATCGGATAGGCGATCGACCAGATCGACGCCTCCGTCGCCCCGCCGAGGCTCAGCACCGACGCGCCCGGGAACGCCTCGCGGATGCGATCGGGCAGGGTCACCGGGATCCAGTCCCCGCTGAGGAGCACGGCGCGCAGGGGCGCGGGGGCGCCCGGGCGCTCCGCCCGGTGCTCCACGAGCATCTGCATGAGCGCCGGGACGGTGTTCCACAGCGTCACGCCGTGCCGGGACATCAGCTCCTCCCAGTGGCCGGGATCGCGCAGCCGGCCCGGCTCGGGCAGCACCACCGCGCCCCCCGCCGCCCACAGGCCGAAGAGGTCGTAGACCGACAGATCGAAGGCGAGCGCCGAGAGCGACAGGACACGATCGGACGCGTTCACGCCGAGGCGCGCGTTCACGTCCGCGAGGGTGTTCACGGCGCCGCGGTGATCGATCGCCACGCCCTTCGGCCTCCCCGTCGAGCCCGAGGTGAAGATGACGTAGGCCAGATCGTCGGGTTGCTGAGCGGCCTCGATGGGCGACTCGTCCTCTGACAGCCCGCCCGGCGCGTCCAGGGGCACGACGATCGTCCCCGCGGGCCACCGGGCCGGCTCCGCGAACCGCGCCTGGGTAAGGACGATCTGCACCTCGCCCTGCGCCAGGATCCCCCAGAGCCGCTCTCGGGGCCACGCCGGATCCACAGGCAGGTAGGCAGCCCCGGACTTGAGGACGCCGAGCGCCCCCAGCGCCTGCGCGATGCCCTTCTCGCAGGCGACGGCGACGAGGGTGTTGGGACGCGCGCCGCGGCCCCGCAAGGCGCGGCCGAGGGCGTTGCTCTGCCGGTCGAGCTCCCCGTAGGTGATGCTCCCCTCGGGCGCGATCACCGCGGGCGACCCGCCGCGGGCCGCCGCGCTCCGGAGGAACGCCGCGTGGAGCAGCTCCTCCGGCGCGGGCCGCTGCGTCCGGTTCATCCGGGCGCGCGCCTCCTGCTGCGCGACCGGGAGCGCGACCCTCGCCCGCTGGAGCGCCTCGTCGCCGCGCGCCAGCCGGGTGAGCAGATCGAGATAGGACTCGAGCATCGCTCCGACCATCCCCTCGGGGAAGAGCCCCTCGACGACATCCCAGGAGAACGCGAGCTCCCCCTGGTCCTCGGTCACCTGATGATCGAGCCACACCTGCGGTGTCTGGGTGACCATGAAGACCTCCTTGCCGAGCCAGGAGAACAGCGACTGCGGCTCGGCCCCTCCCTGGCCCAGCAGGCTCGTGAACACCACGGGGACGCTCGGCGCGTGCGCCTGGCGGAGCGCCGGGATCGCCCCCGCGCGCCGGTGCTCGATTGCCCTCCAGATCTGGTCCTGGGTGGCGCGCGCCAGCTCGGAGACCGCTTTGCGCCCGCCCACGTCGAAGCCCACGAGCACCACCGTGGTGAAGTCGCCGACGATCGCCGCGACGTCCTCGTGCAGCCGCGGGCGCTCGAACGACGTCAGCGTGAGCGAGAACTCCGGGCGGGCGCTCCACTTCCCGAGCACCTGGGCGAACGCCGCGAGGACGACGGCCGAAGGCGTGAGGCGGCTCGCCTTCGCCCGGCCCTTCAGCGACTCCCACGCGGCCCGATCGAGGCGCCCCCTGTGCCGCACGAACCGGGGCGGCGTGACGTCTCGAGGCTTCCCGGCGAGCGGCAGGTCGGGCGCCGGGGGGAGGCTCGCCACGCGCTCGCGCCAGAACGCGAGCGAGCGCTCGTGATCCGCTGTCTGTCGATGGCGCTCCGCATCGACGATGCAGTCCCGGAAGGTCACGCCGAGCGGCGGCAGCTCGAGCTCGGGCTGCTCGTAGAAGCGCTCCAGATCGCGCGAGACGATCCCGCAGCTCCAGGCGTCGAGCGCGAGGAGATCCAGGTTGATGTGCACGCGGCGCCGGCCGTCTGGAAGGAGCGACACGCCGGCGTCGAACAGGGGCCATTCCGTGGGCGCGAACACGCGGTGGGACAGCCGATGACGGATGTCCTCGAGCGCCCGGCCGGCGTCGGCCGGCGTCATCGCGCGGAGGTCCCAGATCTTCGGCTCGAAGCGGGGCACCGTCCGCTGCACCCGCTGGAGCCCGTCTCCGGTGAACACGGCCCTGAGCATCCCGTGCCGTGCGATGACCCGATTCCACGCTCGCTCGAAGCGCTCGAGATCCAGCCCATCACACTCCCGCTCGAGGTAGCCGTGACAGCCGACGCCCCCGAGGTCGAAGGCGCTCTCCCGCCCGACCAGATACGCCCGCTGCACGTCGGTCTGGGGAAAGGGCGCGCCCGGGTCGTCGTCGCCTGGGCTGACGACGGGGGCCTCTCCCTCGCGGCCGCCGGGCGAGAGCGGCCCCGCGAGCAGGCGCGACAGCTCGGTCAACGTCATTCCCTCGATCAAGCTCGCCGGCGAGACCTGCCTTCCGCTGAGCCCCGCGATGCGCTCCGCCAGCTGGATCGCCTTGACCGACTCGAGCCCGATCTCGACGAGCGGCACGTCCCAGCGCAGCTGTGCGCTGTCCACCTGAAGGAGGTCTCCCACGAGCGCCCCGAGGCGCGCGGTACAGCTCGATCCGCCGGGCTGCGCGCCTCCCGTCGCGGAGGCCCCGTCCTGGGCCGCGGCCGCGCCATCGCGCGCGTTCGCGCCGTGGAACACGCCGAGGGGCCCGAGCTCGCCGCGCAGAAAGGCCGCCTTGCACGCCCTCCGCTGCACTTTCCCGCTCGTGGTCTTGGGGAGGCGGCGCGGGGGGAGGAGCACGACCGCGTGCACCGGGAGCCCGAACTGCTGCGCCACGGCGCGCCGAGCGGCGCGCGCGAGCGCCTCGAGATCGAGCCCGCGCTGCCCGCGCTTGATCTCCTGGCAGACGACGATCGCCTCCGGCTCCTCGACAGGGAGGCTCAGCCCGTCCTCGAGGCCCACGGAGAAGGCCGCTCCAGCGTCGGGCGCAAAGGCCTCGTGGGCGGAGCACACAGCGAGCTCGAGGTCCTGCGGATAGTAATTGCGTCCCCGGACGATGATGACGTCCTTGAGCCGCCCTGTGATGAACAGCTCTCCCTCCTGCAAGAACCCGAGATCGCCGGTCCGCAGGAAGCGCAGGTCGCCCGCCCCGCGCAGCCGCGCGCCGAACGAGGCGCTGGTCGCCTCCGGGTTCTTCCAGTAGCCGCTCACCACCGCGCTGCCCTCGACCCACACCTCGCCCACCTGCAGATCCGGCGCGGGCTCTCCGCTGGCTGGATCGACGATCGCGACGCGCGTGCCGGGCAGGGGTCGGCCGCAGCTCACGATCTCCTGTGCGCCGGGCTCCGCGGCGGCGCAGGCGCGCGCCCGCCCCTGTTGCAGCTCCGTGGAGCTCACCCGGACGACGCGCGGCGGGCGCCTCGGCGAGACGCTGACCCCCAGCGTCGCCTCGGCCAGGCCGTAGGAGGGCCGCAGCGCGTCGGGCCGGAATCCGCTCGGCGCGAAGGCCTCGAGGAAGCGCGTGAGCGTCCCCGCGCGGACGGGCTCGGCCCCGTTGATCACCGTCTTCCATGCGGACAGATCGAGCCGTGCGCGCTGCTCCGCGGTCGAGCTCGTCACGCAGAGATCGAAGGCGAAGTTCGGAGCCGCGCTGTGGTGGCCGCGGTGGCGCGACAGCGCCTCGAGCCAGCGCATGGGCCGGAAGATGAACGACGCCGGAGGCATGCTGATGCACCTGCCGCCCACGAAGAGCGGCAGCATGATCCCGTGGATCAGCCCCAGATCGTGGAAGTGGGGCAGCCAGCTGACGAAGGTGTCGCCGCGCTCGATCCCGAACCCCTCGGCGAGCATGCGGCAGTTCTGCAGGACGTTGCGATGGCTGACCATCACGCCCTTGGGGCTGGAGGTCGAGCCGGAGGTATATTGCAGATAAGCGACGTCATCTATCGTGCCGCGGGCGGCGCGCGCGTCCTCGACGCCACGCGCGCCGCCCGCGCGTGCGGCGTCGGCGCCCGAGGAGCACTCCTCCAGCGTGTGAACGGCGAGCCCGGAGCGCGACGTCGACCCGCTCCGCTCCCGCGGCGCCGCTCCCGCGGCGAGCGCGCACGCAGGGGCACAGTCGGCCGTGATGGCGTCGAACCGAGACTCCGTCCGATTCGGCCGCGGGAGCGAGGTCGGGACAGCCACCATGTCCGCCAGCAGGCAGCCGAAGAACGCCTCGATGAACTCGAGCCCAGGGGCGAACAGGAGGAGGACGCGGCTCTTCGGCGGATAGCGCGCGCGGAGGAAGGCGGCGATCGCCTGAGCGCGGGCGTGGAGCGCGGCGAACGAGAGCGCCGCCGTCTCCTCCTCGCCTTCGTGGAGATGGACGTACGCGGGCGCGTCGCCGAGCTCTTCCGCGCGGCGAGCGAGCAGCTCAGGCAGTGACGTCAGGGCGCTCCGAGATCCAGACAGGTCGTCCTGTGCGGCGCCGGGCGCATGCCCAGAAAAAGTCATGCCAAGTGTCACGAACGGTTCCTTTCGATTCAAGCACGCAAGACCACCTGCGCGCACCCAGGCGCTTCACCCATCGAATCGATGCATGCGGCCCGCAGCACATCCAATGCTATGCGGGAGATGCAGTGTGCGCCAACGGTCGAGGTGATTCACCGGGCTCGGCGCTCGCTTCGCTGCGAGCCCGAGAGGATCGTGGGTTACGGGGAACGCTCGAGCAACGGGCGCAGGTCATGACACGAAGGAGAGGGCTTGTCTAGCCCACCCATCGACGGAGCATGACATCACCTGACGATGCGGAAGAGGCCTGTGGCGCGGTGATGTGCTAGGCGCGCTCACCGCATGATCGCCTCGCAGGGGAGCAATCGTTAAATAGTGTTATTTATTGTTGAGAACGACGCCGACCGACGAACCCGGTCGCATGACGAGATCACTCGCTCGATCTGTCGCAAACTGTCGAATGGCCCGCGCGCGGCGCACAGCCGCCCTCGGGCCGAGCGGCGATGGCCTCTCGAAGCGCTGCTCCTGGTCGGACGGCGCGCGCGTCCTCGACGCCACGCGCGCCGCCCGCGCGCCCGCGCGCCCGCTCAGCCCTGCTTCGGCGCCTTCATCCGCGCCGGATCCACGCTCACGTCGCGCGCGACCTTGCCGAACGCGATGACGCTCCGGTCGCCGTTTCGCTCCTCGATGACCACGCGCCGCACCGACCACAGCTCCGGCCCCGAGGTCATCTCGAGGCTGCGCACGTGCTTCGCGACCTCCTCGGCCCGCGGCCGCGCCGCCAGCGTGATCCCGTCCGCGCGGCTCGGGATCGACAGATCGTAGCGCGCCCGCAGCTTCCCGAGGTCGCCGCCGAGCAGCACCAAGAGGTCCGACAGCACCGCCCCGAAGCGCCCCGCCGCGCCCCGCCCCGCGCCCGTCGCGCCCTTCGGCGTCGCGAAGCCGAACCCCTCGGGCGTGATCCAGTAGGTGATCGCGTCCGGCGGCTTCAGCTCCCACCGGAGCCGGTCGGGCAGCACCAGCGTCATCTCGCCGTCGCTCTTCACCGCCGTCGCCAGCAGGCCGATGCTCCGCTCCTGCGTGAACGGCGCGACCAGCGTCTTCACCGACGCGCGCGCCCGCGTGATCTCGGCGAGCGCGTCGCCCACCTCGTCCGCGCGCGCGCGGCGCGCGTGGCTGCCGAGCGACAGCGCCCCGCCGCACGCCGCGAGCCCCTTCAGGAAAGATCGTCGCTGCATCCTCGTCTCGTCCTCCTCATGTCAGACGAGCGGGCCGCGCTCAATCCGCAATGGGCTTCGGCGTGTTGGGCCCGCTCTCCGGCAGGTCCGGCTTCGCGATGTACTCCTTCGGGAGCTCGCCCGTCAGGCTCTTCAGCCACACCACGATCTGCTCGACCTGGGTATGGGACAGGTCCTTGCCGAGCTGGTGCTTCCCCATGAGCCGCACCGCCTCCTGCAGCGACGAGACGGACCCGTCGTGGAAGTACGGCGCCGTCATGGCCACGTTGCGGAGCGTCGGCACCCGGAAGACCATGAAATCGGCCTGCTTCTTCGTGATCTCGAAGACGCCGCGGTCCATCGTGTCCGGCCACGACCGCACGAGGCCGAGCTTCTGGAACATCGTCGCCCCGACGTGCGGGCCGAAATGGCACGTCACGCAGCCGACCTCGACGAACGTGTTGAACCCTTCCTTCTCCGCGTTGGTCAGGGCCTCGGGCTCCCCCTCCAGGAACAGGTCCCACCGCCCGCGCGTGATCAGCTTGCGCTCGAACGCGCCGATCGCCTTCGCGGTGTTGTTCGCGTTGACGGGCCACGGATCGTTCGGAAACGCCCTGCCGAACGCCTTCACGTACTCCGGGATGGAGCGCAGCGTCGCCTCCAGCCGCACCGGCGTCATCGCCATCTCGCTCGGGTTCATCATCGGCCCGTTGGCCTGGGCCTCGACGTTGTCGAAGCGCCCGTCCCACATGAGCGAGAAGAACCCCGCGGAGTTGTACACGCTCGGCGTGTTGCGGCGGCCGCTCTGGTGGGCGTGCCCGATCGACACCTTCGCCCCGTCCGCGCCGTAGCGGTCGAGCGGGTGGCACGAGTTGCACGCGAGGTCGTGGTTCTTCGAGAGCCGCGTGTCGTAGTAGAGCATCCGGCCGAGGTTGATCTTCTCGTCCGTGAGCGGGTTGCTCGAGGACGTGATGACCGCGGGCAGCGGGTTGAAGCTCCCGAGCCGCTCCGGATCGATCTGCACGGCCGGCTCGGCCGGGGCCGCGGACGCCCCCGGCGCCGCGGTGGCCGCGGCCGGGGCGGCGGCCGCCGGCGCGGGCTGCGTCCCGCCGGTCGCCGGGGCGGACGCCGCCGCCGTCGTCTTCTGCACGAGCCAGGCGCCGACGAGGGCGCCCGTCGCCGCGACCAGCGCCGCCGCCGCCACGAGCGGGGCCGCCCTGCTGCGGGGCCGCACGTGGGCGGTCGGCTGGTCGCCCGCCACGATGATCGTCTTCTGGAAGGGCACGGAGGTGCCCGAGACCGTCCTCGAGGGCGGGCCGTCCGGGAGCCCGCGGATCAGGAGGCCGTGCGGGGTCGTGTGGTGGCCGCTCTGGGTCGTGTGGTGGCCGCTCTGGGTCGCGTGGTGCTGCCCGCTCTGGCCGAGGTGCCCGCTGTGCGTGACGTGCTCGGGCCAGCTGCGGGGCGTCCCCACGGGCGTGGGCGGGCGCCGCGTCGAGATCTCGCCGGGGTCCGGCCAGCTGCGGGACGTGCCCGCGGGCGTCGGCGTGCGCCGCGAGAGCTCCGCGCTGTTCTGCCAGCTGCGGGGCGTCCCCACGGGCGTGGGCGGGCGCCGCGTCGGGGCGTCGGGGTTCGGCGGCCCCTGCGAGGGCGGCGGGGCGTCGGCCTGCAGCGAGTCGGGCAGGGGCCGCAGCATGCTCTCGTAGATCGAGATGCCGTGCGGCAGGAGCATCCGGCACTCGTCGAGCATCTCCGCCGCGCTCTGGAAGCGCAGGTTCCTGTCGATCTGGAGCGCGCGCGCGACGATCTCGGAGACCTCGTACGGCACCCAGGGCGCCAGGCTCTGGATGGGCGGCGCCGGGGTCGAACAGATCGCGACGATGAGCTCGCCGAGCCCCCGCGAGTTCCTGTAGGGGGTGCGCCCGGCGAGCATCTTGAAGAGGACGATGCCGAGCGACCAGACGTCGGTCCGGCCGTCGACGTCCCGCATGTTGCGCGCCTGCTCGGGCGACATGTAGATGGGCGAGCCGATCAGGTTGCTCGTGGCCGTGAGCTCCTGGTGGTGCTCGAACGAGTCGTCGGCCTGGATCTTGGCGACGCCGAAGTCGAGCAGCTTGACCGAGTACTCGCCCCCGTCGCGCCGCGCCAGGAACAGGTTGGCCGGCTTGATGTCGCGGTGGAGGACGCGCGCGTCGTGCGCCTTGATGAGGCCCATGCACGCCTGGGCCACGATGCAGAGCGCGAGCTCGGGCGGCAGGGGGCCGAGCCGCCGGAGCATCTGGTCGACGTCCTCGCCGTTGAGCAGCTCCATCACGAGGAAGGGCAGGCCGGTCGCGCGGTCCCTGCCGCTATCGAGCACGCTCGCGATGTGCTCGCTGTCGATCGCGCCGGCCGCCCTGGCCTCGCGCTCGAAGCGGGCCATCACCGCCTCGTCCTGCGCGAGCTTGCTCGTGATCACCTTGACGGCGACGCGGCGGCCCGTGCCCAGGTGCCGAGCCTCGTAGACCGCCCCCATCCCGCCTTCCCCGAGCAGCCCGAGGATGAGGTACCGTTGATCGAGGGTCGTGTTGATCAGGTTGATGTCCGTCATGGTCTGGTCGACCCGGTCGCCGCTCCGATGCCGCGACCTTGGCGCCCCGAATCGCATTGTCGGACGGAAGGTCGCGCTAGGCAATCTTGCGGTAAGGCCACGCCGGACGAGAGGTGTCCCACCTCCGGTGTACGGGCGTGTGAAGAGATGGCACCCCGAAACCACGCCGAAATAATTGCGATTTCGCGTCGGGTGTGTCGCCGCTGCGCTGCGGGGAGGGCCCTCGTCGGCGCGGCGGCGCGGCGCTTTCGTGCTCGCCGCGGGATGAGGCGCATCCCGGGCGCGCGGCTGTCGCGCTCGCTCGCCACACACACACCACGCTTGCCACGCTCACCACCACGGCGTCACGGCATGGAGACGGCGCCGCCGCGCTTGCGCGAGGGACGGAGCGGTTATTTAGTTGCGTCTGTTTATTTAAGGATTGTCGTTGCCGCGCTCACCGCCTTCGTGGGGGGAGCCGGCGCGCTCCCAGGCGGCGTAGTCGCCGCTCGTGAGCAGCGGATCTTCGGGCATGGCGTCGGGCTCGGCCGTGTCGAGCGCCGGGTCGAACGCCGGATCGAGCAGCCGGGTGAGGTCGAAGCGGAGGAAGCGGCCGGCGAGGTGGGGGCCTTCGCTGACCCAGAGGACGCGCGCCGTGGCGTCCATGACGACCGCGTGGGTGGCGATGAGCGCGTCGATCGCGCGCCGGTCGCCGAGCGGCAGCGGCGCGCCGCCGCGCCCGCGCCTGTCGCGCAGGACGTCGATCGCCGCCTCGACCGTCGCGCCCTCGGGCAGCGCCGCGAGCCGCTCGTCGAGGCGGCGCGCCGCGGGCGGGTCGAGGTCTCGGCCAGGACGCGGAGGTTGCGCGGATCGCCGGCGAGCGGCCCCTCGAAGTGGTTGGTGAGCGGCACCTTGCCGCGGCCCCGGCGCGCGTGCAGCGGCGCGCCGGGCGCCCGCTCGGCGATCGCCGCCTCGCCGCCCGCGTCGACGAGCATCACGAGGTGCGAGACCATCGGCGCGCGCGCCTCGAGGATCGCGAGCGCCTCGTCGACATTGCGCGCGCGGCCGAGCACCTCGCGCATCGTGTGGACGACCGGCTCTCCTGCCGCCCGCGGCTCGCCGGCCCGCCCGCCGTGGACGACGAGCGCGAGGCCCGCGGCGTTCATCCCCGTCACCGCGCCGATCAGGCCGGGCCAGGACACCGAGGCGTACGGGATCTTCCCCTGCTCGTGGACGAGGAACACCGCCTTGCCCTCGTCGAAGACGGGCCCGGCCTCGAAGTCGAAGTTGCGGGCGAGCACCGCGTGTCCGTCCGCCGACGCCGTCCCGGTGAGCGCGAAGCTCGTGCAGCCGATGAGCGGCGAGTGCTCGAACGACAGCGCGATGTCGTAGAGCGATTGGAGGAAGACGAAGCGGTGGTACGTGGGGAGGACGCCGTCGAACGGGTCGGGCGAGAAGGCGCGGGCCTGCGCGGCGATCTCGCGCCGCACGCCCTCGGTCATGCCCTGGTCCACGTCGCGGAACTCGAGGCGCGACAGGTCCATGATGAGCCACCGGAGCGGGGCGACGGGCACGTAGTGGTGGAACTGCTCGTAGAGGGTCCCCTCGTTCTGGGCCATCTCCGGGTAGAAGAGCCGCCCGTGCTGGTGCCCGATCTCCTCCGGAGATCCGGAGAGGCGCGCCTCGAGGATCCGGCCGCGGCGGCGCACGTAGGCCGGGCCGAGCACGCGCAGCCCTCCGGGCCCCGCCTCGGGCTCGCCGGCGGCCGCGCGGATCGGAGGCGGCTCGATCCGCGTCGCGGCGGCGATGCCGAGGTGCGCGAGGGCCGGCGCGGCGAGGAGCGCGGCGGCCGCGAGGAGCTTGCGGCGGTGGCGTGCGAGGCGCGACGGCCGCAAATCAGGGAGGCGCCGTCGCCGGCTGCCGCGGGTGGGGGTCGAGCTCCGTGGCGAGCGCGCTCGCCGTGGCCGGGCGGACCGGGTCGTCCGCGGACAGCGTCGGCGCGGCCGGCACGTGGCGGAGCCCGCGCGTGAGCGCGAGCGTCGCCACCACCCGGCGGATGATCCGCGCCGGATCGCGCACGCTGTCGAAGTGGGTGAGCCGCTCGCCCTCGGGCGGGTAGATGACCCGGATCGGCACCTCGACGAGGCGGACGCCGGCGGCCACCGCGCGCAGGAGGATCTCCGCCTCGAAGGCGTACCCCTCGTCGCGGGCGCCGAGCGACAGTGTCTTCCGGAGCGGGTAGCGGCGCAGGCCGCACTGGGTGTCGGCGAAGGGGCGGCCGGCGAAGAGGGAGAGGAAGAAGTTCGAGATCCGGTTCGAGATCTGGTTCGCGCGCGGCGCGCCTGCGCCCACGAGATCCCGGATGCCGAGCACCAGCGCTTCCGGGTCGGCGTCGGCCTCGATGAGGCGCCGCGCCTCCTCCGGCGGGTGCTGTCCGTCCGCGTCGATGGTGACCGCGACGTCGAAGCCTGAGGCGAGGGCGAACTCCATCCCTGTGCGCAGGGCGGCGCCCTTGCCCTGGTTCTCCGGGTGGCTCAGCACCGTGGCGCCGGCCGCGCGCGCCCGCTCGGCCGTCCTGTCGGTCGATCCGTCGTCCACCACGATGACGGTGCCGGCCAGGCCGTGGACCCGGAGCGCCTCCCGTGTGACGTCCCCCACGTTGCGCTCGGCCTGGTAGGCGGGAATGATGGCGCAGATCCGCATGAGACAGAGCGCGATTACCATGGTGTGCCCTGGATGAACAGCGGCAGCCGCCCGGAGCGCCGTCCTGGCCTGCTCCGCCGCCGTCCTGCGTTCCGTCGCGTCTGGATGAGCGAGGTCGTCTCGCTGCTCGGCGACTGGATGAGCTTCGTCGCTGTGAGCCTGCTCGCGCTGGGGGGCGAGGGGGGCGGGGTCGTGGCGCTCGCGCTGGTGATGGTGGGGCATCACCTCCCGATCGCGCTGTTCGCGCCGGTGGCGGGGGTGCTCGCGGACCGGCTCGATCGGCGGTGGCTGCTCATCGCGACGAGCGTCGTGCAGGGAGCGCTCACGGTCGGGATGCTGGGCGCCGCGGTCGCCGGCAACGTGGTCGGGCTGCAGGTCCTCGTCTTCGCGCGCGCGTCGGTGGGCGCGCTGCGGTTGCCGGCGCAGAGCGCGGTGCTGCGCCATGTCGTCGAGGAGGACGAGCTGCTCGAGGCGAACGCGATCGCGTCGGCGACGTGGAGCGTCATGTTCGCGGTCGGGATGGCGTTCGGCGGCCTGATCGCGGGGCTGGGCCCTGCGGCGGCGCTCGCCCTGGACGCGGCGTCGTTCGGCCTGTCGGCGCTGTTCCTCCGGGGGCTCCCCCCGATGGTGGCGGAGGGGCGGCCGGCGGAGGGCGGGATGCTGTCGGCGCTCGCGTCGGTGCGCCGCGACATGGTGCTCGCGTGGCGGCACGCGTGGGAGCGTCCTCCGCTGCTCGACGCGGTGCTCGCGAAGACGCCGGTCCACATGGCGAACGGCGGGGCGCTCCTCTTGCTCAACCTGCTCGCGACGCAGCTCCCCTTCGCGGGCACGGGCGCGCTCACGCTGGGGGTTCTCCAGTGCGTGCGCGGCGCGGGCACGGGGGTCGGCCCGCTGGTCGGCGTCGCGCTGGTCCGCCGCGGACTGCGGGGCGAGCGCGCGGCGACCGGGGCCGTCTGGGTGACGTTCGGTGCGATCGCGGTGTTCGCGGTGACCCGCCACCCGGCCGCGCTGCTCGCGATCGTGCTCGCGTGGGGCCTGGGCAGCGGGGCGAACTGGGTGCTGTCGAGCTCGGAGATCCAGCGGCTCTCGCCGGATCGCTTCGTCGGCCGGCTCTCGGCCGTCGACAACCTGGCCCTCACGGTGGGCCTGTGCGCGACGTTGCTCGGCGGTGCGGTCCTGGTGGAGCGCACCGGCGTCCCCGCGGCTTCCGCCTGGCTCGGCCTCGGGGCCGGCGTCGTCACGTGGCTCGGGGCGCAGTGGATGCTGCGCCGGCGGGCCGCGGCGGTCTCTGCGGTCCCGGCGGTCTCTGCGGTCTCGGCGGTCTCTGCGGTCTCGGCGGTCTCGGCGCCGCCTCCCTTGCCCCCCGAGACTGAGCGCAGCTAGCCTCCAGCCCCGATGATCCCGGACGTGTGGGCGCCCCTGAGCGGCCTCTCCGTGCGCCGCTGCGAGGACGAGGGCCTCATCAACGGCACCTGGCTGGCGGGCGACCCTCCGCGGTACGTGGTCCAGCGGGTGAGCCCCATCTTCGCCCCGGAGGTCCATGACGACATCGAGGCGGTGACGGCTCACCTGGCCGCCCGCGGCCTCGCGACGCCGCGGCTGCTGCGCGCGGGCGACGGCGCCCTGTGCGCGCGCGACGCGGAGGGCGCGGTGTGGCGGGTGATGGACTTCGTCCCTGGCCGCACGCACCACCGGGTCGGCTCTCCTGGGCTGGCGCGCGCCGCGGGGGAGCTCGCGGCCCGGTTCCATCGGGCGGTGGACGATCTCGAGCACGTGTACCGCCACGTCCGCGCGGGCGCGCACGACACGGCGCTCCACATGGAGCGGCTGGACGGCGCGGCCACGGGCGGGGAGGGGCGGCGCCTGGCGGACGCCATTCTCGACGCGTTTCGCACGTGGCGGGGGCGGCTCGACCTGCCGGTCCGGCACTGCCACGGCGACCTCAAGATCTCGAACCTGCGCTTCTCCGAGGCGGGGGAGGGGATCTGCCTGCTCGACCTGGACACGCTGGCGCTCCAGTCGATCGACGTGGAGCTCGGCGACGCGTGGCGGTCGTGGTGCAATCCGGTCGGGGAGGACTCGACCGAGACGCGCTTCGATCTCGAGGTCTTCGCCGCCGCGGTCGCTGGCTACCGCGAGGCGAGGCCGTTCGGTGCGGAGGAGCAGGAGGCGCTCGTGGACGCGGCGGAGCGGATCGCGCTGGAGCTCGCGGCGCGCTTCTGCCGGGATGCGTTCGAGGACCGGTACTTCGGCTGGGACCCGTCGCGTTTTCCGACGCGGGTCGCGCACAACCTGTACCGGGCGGCCGGGCAGCTCTCGCTGGCGCGCTCGGCGCGCCGGCAGCGCGGGGAGATTGCGCGGCTGCTCGCGGGGGGCTGAACGGACCTGTTCGCGGCCACTAACGTGGTCGTGGTCGTGAACGTGAACGTGAACGTGGTCGTGGTCGTGGTCGTGGTCGTGGTCGTGGTCGTCGACGACACGACCGTGGACGTGAACGTTCTGCCGAATCTTTGGTCGACTTCCGGTCGACGTTCACGTTCACGACTGAGCCGTTGACGACCACGACCACGACCACGACCACGTTCACGACCACGACCACGTTAACGACCACGACCACGTTAACGACCACGACCACGTTAAGGACCACCACCCGCTGAGCACGCCGCGGGAATGTCGTGTCACACCCATGACGGCGGAAGTGCGAGGACTTCCGGCCCCTCGCTCCAGGCCAGCTGCACTGCTGAAGCGCTGCTCCGGAGCCAGCAGCGTCGCGCCGCGGCGCTGGCGAGCGCGCGGCTTTCGCCGGTGGTACGTCCTGTGCTTGCGCCATCCGCTGCCGCGCATCCGCGCTGCCGAAGCGCTCGGCTGCTGGCCCTGTGCTCGCAGAGGAGCAGCGTCGGCGGCCCGGGCTTGCTGCCCGCGACGCTGGCCTGAGGCCAGGAGAGGTGCCACCGCCATGTCAGAACGCAAACTCTTCTACCCGGAACGCTTCAAGACCGCTTCGCGGTACTACACGACTGGCCGCCCTTCCTATCCGAAGCTCCTCAGCCGCCGGGTGGCCCAGCTGGTCGGGCTCGATCGGGGCGCCAGCGTGCTCGATCTCGGGACCGGCCCAGGCTTCCTCGCGATCGACTTCGCGCCGCTCGCCGGGCCGGTGACCGCGGTCGATCCGTCGCCCGAGATGCTCTCTGCGGCCAAGGAGAACGCCGCCCGAGCGGACGTGTCGATACGGTTCGTTCACGGCAGCTCGTATGAGCTCGGGCCGCACCTCGGCCGATTCAAGCTCGTCACCATCGGTCGCGCCTTCCACTGGATGGATCGCGCCGAGACCATCAAGTCGCTGGACGCGCTGCTCGAGCGAGGCGGCGCGGTGGCGCTGTTCGGAGAGAGCTACCCCGAGGTCCCGGCGAACGCGTGGCACAAGGAGTTCCAGGCGCTCATCGACCAGTACTCGACCGATGATCCAGCGCGCCCGCAGATCCGCGAGTCCGCGAAGAACGAAGCCGTGCTGCTCGACTCGGCCTTCAGCCATCTCGAGCGCGTCTCCGTCCTCGAGCAGCGGGAGACGCCCGTGGAGCGCTTCGTCGACCGCGCCCTGTCGTTCGCGGCCACATGGCACGGCCGGCCGGGGTCGCGCGAGGAGGACCTGGCCGTCGACGTCCGCAAAGCCATCGCGAAGTACGCCGGCGCGGACGGCACCGTTCGCGAGGTCCTGGAGGGGCACGCGCTGATCGCCCGCCGCCCGCGCGACGTGCTGGCCGACTGACCCGGCGGAGCCGCTTGCTCGTGGTCCTGGCGGCGGCCCTCGGCGGGTCGCCGCGAACAATGCACGACGTGCGCCTCGTGCACGCCCCCTGCGCCCCTTTGCGCTCGTCAGAGATCCGCCACCGCGTAGGTCATCACCGGCTGCACTCGGCCCTTGACCGTGATCTCGCTGATGGGACGTGTGTTGAAGACGTCCTTCACGAGGAGGTGAGTGTCCTCGCTGAGGAGCACGCTCACGCCGAGCTCCTTGGTCGCGCTCTCCAGGCGTGAGGCGAGGTTCACGGCGTCGCCGATGACCGTGTACTCCATCCGCGCTTCACTGCCGATGTTGCCCGCGACGACCTCGCCGGTGTGGATCCCGACACCGGTCTTCAGCGCCGGGATTCCCCGCCTGGTGAGTCGCTCGTTGAAGCGCTCGAGCGCGGCGCGCATGCGGACGGCCGCGCGCACGGCGCGCACGGCGTCGTTCGGCCTGGGGACGGGCGCGCCGAACACCGCCATGATCGCGTCGCCGATGTACTTGTCGACGACCCCGCCCTCGTCGAGGATGATGGCCACCATCTCGGTGAAATACTCGTTGAGGAGCCCCACGAGCTCATGGGCGTTCATCCGCTCGCTGATCGTCGTGAAGCTCCGGATATCGCAGAAGAGGATCGAGACGGTGAGCGTCTCGCCGCCGAGCTGCACCTTGCCGGAGAGCAGGTGCTCGAGCACGGATTCGGTCATGTACTTGCCGAAGGTGCTGCGGAGCTTGTCGCGCTCCTTGAGGCCGTCGACCATCGAGTTGAAGCCGGTCGCGAGATCCTCCAGCTCGTCGCCGGTCTTCACCGCCTCCACGTGGACGTACCGCTGTTGTTCGAGCTGCTTGAGGGCGACGTTCACGCGGGAGAGCGCGCGCGACATCGTGCTTGCGAGGCGCGCGCCGAGGAGCAGCGAGAAGAGCGCCGCGACCGTGAGCACGCCGGCGGCGAACATCAGGTTCTGGCGCACGATGTTCCTGACGTCGCTCACGTCGAGCGCCATGACGATCGAGAAATCGCCGGCCTTGCCCCGGAGCGATCGCGGCGCGAAGCGCGAGAGTGCCCACAGCGAGCTCGCCTCCTCGACGATCGTGGGGTGGGTCTCGTCGCCGATGGCGGCGCCCTGGAGCAGCTCGGTCGGGAAGCGCGCCGTGCCCGTGACCCTCTTGCCCGACGGGTCGACGAGCGCGATCTCCACGCCGAGCTTCGTCGCCACTTCGTCGAAGTAGGTGTGATCGATGGGAATGCACGCGAGCAGCGATCCGGCGTCGCTCCTCGCATGCTGGGCGATCATGTACGCAGGCGGCGAGCCTTGCTGTCCATCGCACCCATGGACGAGCACGTCCCGCAGGTCGTCCATCTCGGCGAGGCCCGAGAGGCCCTCGGTGAGCCCGGGGACCTCCTCCGTGCTCGGCGGCGGCGCGTCGAGCCCCCTCGCCGCGACCAGCTCGCCGAGCTCATCGAAGGCGACGATGGCGACGTTGGGATGAGCGGCGATGACGGCCTCGAGCGCCGTCCCCACGGCCGCCTCGTTCCGCAGCCGGAGCCCCTCGACCAGCTCGCGCGTTCGTGACGCCTGGCGTGAGGTCGCCGAGATGGCGCGCTGCTGCTGCCTGAGCTCCAGCCGGAAGTTGCGGATCGCCTGCGGCACGCGCTCGCTGATCTGCGCGAGGAGCTGCCGGTGCATCACCCAGGAGAGCACGGGGAGGGCCGCGAGGGTCGCGAGCGACGAGAGCGCGACGAGGACGGTGAGCTTGGCGCGCACGGTGCTGAGGCGGAACATGAAGGCCTTCATCAAAGCAAAGTCGGCTGCCGGTGGACAGCGATTCGGCCGGGTAACAGCGCTTCGGCCGGGTAGGCCGTCAAGGGCACCTGGGGAGACCGCCGCACGATCGGTGTCGTCGACGACGAGGCCGACAACCGCGCCGTGTTGTGCGCTCGGCTCGTACCCGCCGCCGCGGTGGCGAGCTATCTCACGCGCCCCGGGGTCAGCGGGTGGATTCCCGATCAGCAGGGCGGAGGCGACCTTGGCGGTGGAGCTCGTGCGCCATGAACGGGCAATGACGGCGGATCCAGGCGAGCGGGAGGGGCTCCTCCGGGTCGTCGGGATCCGTCCTCAGCCCGAGGTACAGGTCGTGGTAACGGGCCCTGCTCGCGCAGAACGTCGGGGAGTTCAGCCCCAGCCGATCCCGCGTAGCGATCACCGCGGCGCGGACGTCATCGTCGAGGCTATCCGCAGGCTCGACCTTGAACGTGCCCAGGTCGATGACGAACCAGCCGTCCTGGATCTCGAAGGGATCGAGGACGTCCTCGTGATCGCCCTTGTTCGTGTTGATCTGATGCGAGGCGAGCCGGAAGTTGCTCCATTCATAGGCGAGCGCCTTGTGATTCGATTTCGGCTTGAAGTGGTCGACCGTCGCCAGGCCGGTCGCCGGGTCGATGTACATTCCGAGATAGGCGCAAATGTCCCGGTAGGCCGCACGCAGCTCCGGCAATGCCTGCACCCAGAACGGGGGGAGGGCCTCGGAGGGGATATCGTCGATCCCCTCGGCGAGCTTCTCCCGCCTGGGTCCGCGTCGTCTGGGCGCTTCGGTCGAGCCGATCAGCTCCTTTAGCGCCGCCTTCCCCTTCTGTCGGACCTTGGCGTCGAATTCGGCAGGCTCGGCGGCTCGTTGGACGCGAATCACGCGGACTCCCCGCCAGAGTGCTGCTGGATGTAATACCGCCAGCGCACCAGGAAGGGATCCATCTCGGGGAGCGCGCGAAGGAGCGCCTCGTTGACGCGCCGGACCTCGGCCGCATCAGGGCTCGAGTCTCCGAGCAGCTGCCGCGCATGGCGCAGCACGGCCTCTGCCTCTGCGGACGTCGCGGCGCCGAGATCGAACACGTCGGACATCAGCCAGCGGTTGACGTCCCCCCGTTTGTGCCACGCGTCCTGCGCGATCTGCACGGCGCCGTCCACGAGATCGAGCTTCCAGAGCGCGTCAGCTTCGGGATCGAACAGCGGTTCCACGGACGCGAGCACCAGCGGGGAGTGCGTGGCGGCGATCACCTGGACGCGCGGCGCATGCGCGTCCCACGCGCCGATCGTCCTGAGGAGCCCCGGGAGCACCGCGCGTTGCCACCTGGGGTGGAGGTGGGTCTCGGGCTCGTCGATGAGCAGGATGACCTGTTCCGAGAGCGGGAGGGCCTGTCGCCGCGCCGCCTCCTCGTGCTCCGAGAACGCCCAGGTTAGAAGGTACGCCAGCTTGAGCATGCGCTGCATTCCGGCCGCGGCGAAGATCACCGGTACCTCGTCGCCGTAAGGCATCTTGATCGTGGGGACGTCGCGCACGTCCTCCAGAAAGGGCCGCGTGGGTTTGCCGGCCTCCATGGGCCGCTCCGGATCCTCGGACAGGGCCTCGAGCATCCGGGAGAGCATCGCGAAGCGAGGGTCATGGGACTGCTGCCAGCGGGTCCAGTCGTCGAGCAATCCCCTGCAGACCACCTGGTTGTCGCCGGTGCGGAGCTCATCGAAGACCTGACCCGGCGTAAAGTGGTAGGCGGGCAGCATCTCCCGCTCGCTGCCGTCCACGCCGCGGTAGAGGCGGTAGTTCTTCGCCGGATCCCAGACCGAGAACGCCCCGTCCGCGCGCGCGTAGAGGACGAGGCCGGGGTTCGATGGCCGCCCTCGCCTTCGCTTCCAATCCTGGGCCTTCGCGATCCAGGGGGACACGTCCTCGGTGAGCCCCTTGGTCCCGTCGAAGGCGAACCCGATGGACGCGTCGGGCCGCCTGGGGACAGCGGGGTACTGCGGCCAGGTCCGCGTGAGCGCCCACCAGGCGACATCGAGGAGGAACGACTTGCCGAGGCCGTTGTCGCCGGTGAGGAGGTTCAGCCGTCCCGCGAGCGGCCCGAACGTGAGCTTGTCGGCCGGACCGATGCCGTTGAGCTCCAGCTGTCTAAGCATCGTGTTCTCTGGTGAGCAGCGGGCGCGAGCTTCCGCGCGCGCGGAGCGCGCCTGCTTCAGTCGTTGCCATCGTCGTCCAGTTTGCCCGCGTCTCGTACCACCGCCACCCGCGCGTGCGCTCGTCCTCCGTGCGGACGCGGTTGAGCTCGACCAGCCGCGCCAGGACCTCGTCGCGCACCTGGTTGTCGGCAGCGCCCCGGGCGACGTCATCGACGAGGTAGAGGCGCGAGCGCATGCGTAAGAAATTGCCCTGCTGCGGGATGAACGACACGGGCGCATCCTAGGATGCGAGGGCACCCAGGAGAAAGGACATGGGCGGGTGCCTGCTGGGCGAGGCCCCTGGGCATGTCGGACATGGGCGGGTGCCTGCTGGGCGAGGCCCCTGGGCATGTCGGACATGGGCGGGTGCCTGCTAGGCGAGGCCCCCAGGCATGTCGGACATGGGCGGGTGCCTGCTCCGTCACGGCTCCCGGGATGTCGCGACATGGGCGGGTGCCTCGCCGAGCAGGCCCCAAGGATATCGGACATGCCCGGCGGCCTCGCCGCTCACGCCCCCCGCATGTCGCCGCGAGCGGTCCGGCTACAGCTCGGGATCGGCGCTCACCACCGGCGTGGCCGGCGCCGACGCGCTGGGCACCGTCGGCGGGCTGGGCGTGGGCGGGGCCTGCTCGGGCGCCGCGCGCCCGCGCCCGACCCGCTCGCGATCGGCGTTGAGCTTGTCGACGTAGGCGAACAGCCGCGCCTCGTGGTCGGCCGGCAGCTTGCTGCCCTCTTCCTGGATCTCGTCCCGGAGCGCCTCCCGGAACCGCCCGAGCAGCCCGACGGCGGCGCCGCGGAGCGGGCCGGTGGCCGCGGCGTTCTCGCCCGTCGCGAGGAGCGTGGCGCGCCTGCGCAGCAGGCCGTCGATGTCGTCTCCGGCCGCGACGAACGCCTTCACCCAGTCGTGCAGGGTCCCTCCGCCGGGGGTCGCGGTGGCCTTCAGCTCCGCCTTGAGCCGGGTCAGCTCGGGCCGGTTGTCGAGCGCCGCCGACGCCTCGTCCGCGTAGGGGGCGCGGAGCACGTCGAGCTTCGGGACGAACGCCTGCTGCGCGGTCGCCGCCGCTTCCTTGAGCGCCGCCGGCAAGGCGGGGTGCGCCTCGACGGCCTTGCACAGGAAGAAGACGGCCGCCCCGAGGCCGTCGTGCCGGGCGTCCGCCTCGGCGAGCTCCCTGGCCAGCGGCGACTGCGTGCCGGCGGCGTCGGGGATCGCGTCGATCTCCTTCTGCTTCGCCCTGAGCCGCGGCTCATACAGCTTGCCTGTCGCAGACAGGCGCAGCTCATCGGCCTTGTCGGTCAAGAGATCGCGCAGCGCGAGCTTCAGGTCCCCGATCGTGAGATTGCGCAAGGTCACCTCCGTGAACGGCGTGATCGGCCACCCCCGCGCCGCACGGGCGGTCGAGAGGGCGAACCAAGGATTGTTGCTTGAGCATGACAGGATAACGAACTTCTCCGCATCCGGTAGTCTGAATTCGATGGCTCGGAGACGGAGCGCCTGAGGATGCGCTGAAATCGTGCTGAGAACCGGCCGGAGCTGGCGCTTTTCGCGGCGAGGACGCCCCGTCTGTTATCGGTTGTAATTGCTATTTACGATGTCGTTTACTCCCTTCGCGGCCGCGGAGGCAAGCGATGACGTCCGGGTGGATGAGACGGGTGTGGCGGCGGTGCGCGGGTTGCGTTCTCTTGCTCATGGTGGTGAGCGCGCCCCTCGGCGCGTGGGCTCGAGCGCTGACGTTGCGCCGGATAGGCGATCCCCTGCGCGCGCGGCTCACCGGCGCTCGCGGCGGCGCCGAGCTCGCGGCGGCGCTCGCCGGGGACGCCGCCGTGCTCGCGAGCGCGGGCGGCCCCGCCGGCGGCCCTGGCGGCCTCGCCGTGGTCCCGATGGTGGCCTTGCCAGCGGACGTTCGCGCCGCCGGCGCCGGCCCAGGGGCGGACCCGTGGGTCCTGTTCGACGGCCGAGGCGATACGGGCCTTCGCAGCGAAACCGGGGAGAAGGTGCGGATCCGGGTCTCGTTTCCGCAGCCCACCGCGCTCGAGGCGCTCTCGCTGTACGGGCGCAGCGAGGGCGCGCTCACGGTCCGTGCGGAGGACGGCGCCGAGCTTCAGGCCGTCTCCGGCCTCGTCGACGTGCCGCTCCACGGCACGGGCGAGCGCTGGACGCGTTTTCCCATGGCGGTCACGGCCCAGCACGTCGTCATCGAGTGGCTTCCTTCGGGCGAGCGCGGGCCGCAGGAGATCCTGTTCTGGACTGCCGGCGCGCCCACGCGCGGCCTCTCCGAGGTGGAGCTCGCTGATCGCGTGCTCGCGGGGCGGCTCGCCGGGGCTTACCAGTTCGCGGCGATGTCCGAGCGGGCGACCGTGACGCGCACGGGCGGAGAGCAATCGTTGTCGCTCCATATGGACACCGATCCACGGGCGCTCGCGCGCGCGTTCCTCGTCTACCAGCTGGAGGGCCGCGGGCACTGGTCGAGCGTGAGCCGGCAGATCAACGGCACGGCGCCGCGCGGCGGCGCGGGCTGGTGGCCGAGGTGATCGAGCAGGATGCCGAGGGGCGGCTGTTCAGCCGGCAGCAGGTGGCGTACCGCGCGCCCGGGGCGCAGCCGACGCTGACGGGCTCGTTCTTCCCCGAGGAAGAGCTGCGGACGATGTCGTGGTACGAGGGCAAGACGACCGACCCGAGCGCGCCTGGCAAACAGACGAGCGAGGAGCGGGACTGGGACGACCGCGGCAACCTCATCGGGGTGATCGAGCACGGCGAGCCAGGCACGCTGGAGGACGACGTCACGACCACGATCCATCACGTGACGTACGACGGGCCGCACATCGTGCGGGCGGACAGCGTCGAGGTGCGCGACAGCGCGGGGAGGCTGCTGCGGGAGCGCACCGCCGGGTACAACGAGGCGACCGGGGCGGTGGAGTGGATCACGAACACGGTGATCGGCGGCAAGGATCCGGCGACGGGCGCGCCGTACACGGGAGACGCGTCGACGAATCCAAGATGGGAGTTCTCGCACGACGCGTACGGGAACCTGGAGCAGGCGATCGAGCCGCGGGGCTTCACGCTGACGTACGAGTACGACGATGTCGCGGAGACGTACCTCTCCCGGGTGGACGACTCGTTCGGATACTTCTCGGAGACGTCGTCGGACTACCGTTACGGCGCGGTCAGCGCGGTGCGGGACGTCAACGGCCATGAGGTCCACTACGACTTCGACGCGTTCGGGCGGCTGCGGGCCGTGTTCGGTCCGGACGACCCGCTGGCGGCGGCGGAGGCGACGATCGCGTTCGAGTATGCGCTTCAGCCGGGGGAGAGCGTCGCCATGCCGGCGTGGGCGCGGACGCGGCACAAGGACGTGCAGCACCCGGGGGATCCGATCGACACGGTGACGTTCATCGACGGGCTGGACCGGGTGATCCAGACGAAGAAGGACCTGGAGAAGGATCCAGGGACGGGGGCGGCCCCGGTCGTGGGCATGAGCGTGAGCGGCCGGATGGTGCTGGATGAGCGGGGGCGCGTCTGGCAGCAGGGGCAGCCGGTGTTCGCGACGGGCGAGACCACGGCGTTCGTGGACGTGCCGCTGAAGCACCCGACGACGTTCGAGTACGACGTGCTCTCGCGCATCGTCGAGCAGAGGGAGCCGGACGAGGAGGCCGAGACCGGCGAGGCGGTGACGACGACGAGCTACGATATCGACGAGCTCGATGGCGTGGCGATGTTCGTGGCGACGGAGGTCGACCCGAAGGGGAAGGTGCGCAAGGCGTACCAGGACGTGGACAACGCGATCGTGGCGATCGAGGAGCGCAATCGGCTGCGCGGGTCGGAGGCGTGGACCACCCTGATGACGCGGTACGGGTACAACGCGGTCGACGAGCTCGTGCGGGTGATGGACGCGCGTGGGAACGTGACGACCGCGGCGTACGACACGCTGGGGCGGATGGTGACGCTGACGAGCCCGGACATGGGGCGTACGGAGTGGCGTTACGACCGGTCAGGCAACGTCGGGGCGCGGCAGACGGCGAAGCTCTTGGCGGAGGGCGCGGGCAAGCTGATCCGGTACGAGTACGACTTCAACCGGCTCAGGCGGGTGAACTACCCGGACTCGGCGGACGTGACCTATGTGTACGGCGCGCCCAGCGAGGCGGGCGACGAGCACGGCAACCGGGCCGGGCGGCTGGTGGAGGAGCAGAGCGAGGCGGGGAAGAGGACGTTCTGGTATGACCGGCTGGGGAACGTGGCGAAGCTGACGACGGAGTTCCCCCGGCTGCGGGAGCCGCACCGGGGGCCGTACCAGGCGACGATGGAGTACGCCTTCGACGCGTTCGGGCGGCTGCTGTCGATGAAGTTCCCTGGCTCCGGCGCGGAGGTGGTGACGTACGGCTACGACCGAGGTGGCCTTGTGCGGTCGGCCGTGGGAACGAACACGCAGATCAACCCGCAGCACCCGGACGAGCCGGCTGTGACGCAGTACCTGTTGCACATCGGGTACGACGAGTTCGAGCAGCGGGTGAGGGTGGTGCATGGCAACGGGATCGCGACGTCGTATCGGTATTACGAGAAGTCGCGGCGGCTTCAGCAGATCAACGCGGACCACCGCGACCGGTACCTCGTGGAGCGCGGGCAGCCGGCGAGGGCGTTCCAGCGGATGCGGTACGAGTACGACGTGGCGGGCAACCTGGAGCGCGTGCGGAACGAGGTGCCGTACGACCAGTCGATGCCGGGCTCGGTCCTGGTGGGGCCGACGACGCAGCAGTACGGGTACGATGATCTGTATCAGCTGCTCTCGGCGAGCGGGACGTACCAGGACCGGAGAGACTGGCAGTACCGGTACCGGCTGTCGTTCTCGTACGACGAGATTGGCAACATCCTGACCAAGGACCAGGCAAGCTACCGGTACGTGCCGCAGACGTGCCCCACGCCGGTTCCGGCTGGGTGCGACGGATGGCGCGAGGACCACGCGATCCGGGAGCAGACGTACCGGTCGGAGTACCAGTACCCGGGCCCGCAGCCGCACGCGCCGAGGCGTATCGACGAGCACCTGGTGGCGGAGTCGATGCCGTGGCCGCGGGAGATGCGGTACGACGCGAGCGGCAACCAGACCGGCTGGACGTACCGTGGCTCGGACACGCGGACGACGGACTGGAACGAGGAGAACCGGGTCACGCGGGTGAGCCAGAACGGTCAGGTGCTGTCGCGGATGCTGTACGACGGCGACGGCGAGCGGCGGGTGCACCTGCACCACGTGAGCGGCGAGGAGGAGACGGCGTACCACGACCAGCACCTGACGCTGCGGGACGGGCGGTTCGTGACGAAGCACATCTATGCGGGGCAGACGCGGATCGCGAGCAAGATGGATCCGGACTGGTTCCGTGACCCGCCGACGCTGTACTACCACCCGGACCACCTGGGCAGCACGAGCTTCGCGTCGAACAACGAGCAGACGCTGACGCAGCGGGACGAGTACTTCCCGAGCGGGGAGCTGTGGATCGACGCGTCGGATTCGCGGTACGAGCTCAGGCGAGCGTACGTGTTCACGGGGAAGGAGCTCGACCAGGCGACGGGGCTCTATTACTTCGGGGCGCGGTACTACGACCCGCGGATCAATGTGTGGCTGAGCCCGGATCCGATCCTGGACGAGTACATGGAGGGGGGGACGAGCGGAGGGGTGTTCAACCCGGGGAACCTCGGGCTGTACAGCTACACGCTGAACAACCCGGTAAACCTCGTCGACCCGGATGGGCGGCAGACGCAAGGGGCGAGCCGGAACTTCCCTCCCGGGGCCAATGGGTGCCGGCACCCGAGCTGCTTCAACGGGCCGGAGGGCGGCAAGTTCCACCAGGAGCAGATGCTGCAGCGGATGAACGCTGGCTCCGCTGCGGCGGCGGGACGCACGTCTCGCGGTATCGGGGACGGCATGCGCCGGCTGCTGTTCAGGTTCGTCATGCAGCAGCAGCAGGCTGCACGGCCGCCGGCGCAGCCAGCCGCTGCGCCGGCGCAGCCGCCGCAGGCCGCGCAGCCGGCTAAAGGCCCGCAGCCGGCGCCCGCGGCGAAGACGGCGCAGGCGGGGGCCCCTGCCCAGAAGGGCACCGAAGCCAAGTTGGGGCCACAGGGCTCACGTGGGGCACAACGTCAGGCGGTCGGTGCTGCTCGTGAGGCCGCGGCGGCCAAGCTTACTGAGGGAAAGGTTTCCGGCGAGAGAATTGAGGCACCCAATCTCGGGAGCACGGATGTTGACGTCGTGGCAAAAAACGGAGATCTTGTGATGGTTGGAGGGCCAAAAAAAGGAGATGATCTGGGCAATCTGGGACGCGTCATCAGGTTATATCAACATGCAGCAGGAGAGCGGAAGGTTGGGGTGCGAGCATGCTTCTCGGCTGATACCCCGCAAAGAGTCGTTGATTTCACTGCGAAGAGAATTGGGGCGGATAATGTGCTCAGGCTTCCGGAGTGATGGCTGATGTCTCAGATCTATGGAGCTGTCGAGTTTCGGGTTGGGGGCGAATGGTACGATGTTGTCAACGTTAGCAGTTTGCTCTTGCAGCATTACGACCTCAACGCATGCTTATTTGGTGTGGATAACTACGCTAATTTTGTGCCACTGTTTGCTGAGCGGGGAGTGCCTGGAGACTGTGGTGTCAATTTGAGTGAGAGAGTGGCTGAATATGTTCGTGGCGATAGTTCGCCAAGCTGGGTTGGGTATGGCGAGCTTCTTCGGGTCAACTGGGACGAATTGGCGTTGACTAGGGATCGGAGGGTTAGCGAGTTTGTTGTTTGTGGTGACGGGAGGGAGCGGTTGGCTGGAAAGTGGCTGAACAAGTCGGGGTATGACTGGGTGTGTCAGGTGCTGGAGACTGAGCAAGAGGTGGTGGTTGGAGATCGGGTATTTCGCAGGCCTGTTTTGCGTAGGTCAGATGCGATTGTGGGAACGGAATTTGGTCTGTTAATGAAGCTCATGGGTTGTCTCGCGGAGAGATTTGGTGACGATGGGGTAAGACTTGTTGTGTGGTTTGGGTAGAAGAAGTTTTCTGGGTGGTTCATGGTAATGCTGCGAGCGCCTGGTCTACGCCGTGCTCGCGGTGAGGGTACCTGCTGCCGTTCAACCGGGCGCGAGCGGCAACCAGACCGGCTGGACGTACCGTGGCTCGGACACGCGGACGACGGACTGGAACGAGGAGAACCGGGTCACGCGGGTGAGCCAGAACGGTCAGGTGCTGTCGCGGATGCTGTACGACGGCGACGGCGAGCGGCGGGTGCACCTGCACCACGTGAGCGGCGAGGAGGAGACGGCGTACCACGACCAGCACCTGACGCTGCGGGACGGGCGGTTCGTGACGAAGCACATCTATGCGGGGCAGACGCGGATCGCGAGCAAGATGGATCCGGACTGGTTCCGTGACCCGCCGACGCTGTACTACCACCCGGACCACCTGGGCAGCACGAGCTTCGCGTCGAACAACGAGCAGACGCTGACGCAGCGGGACGAGTACTTCCCGAGCGGGGAGCTGTGGATCGACGCGTCGGACTCGCGCTACGAGCTCAGGCGGGCGTACGTGTTCACGGGCAAGGAGCTCGACCAGGCGACGGGGCTCTACTACTTCGGGGCGCGGTACTACGACCCGCGGAGCAATGTGTGGCTGAGCCCGGATCCGATCCTGGCGACAGCCTGCGAGAGCTCATCCAGAGCGCGCCGCGGGCCCTCCGCCGCTCAGGGCGTCCGCTGTGCCGGCACGAAACGCTCGATGACGGATTTGCGAAGCAGCTTCGGCGGCAGGATGCCCTGGGCGAGCACGAAATCGTGGAATCGCTGCGCGTCGAAGCGCGGGCCCATCATGGACTCGACCTCTCGTCGCAGCTCCATCAGCCGGGTGAACCCGTAGAAGTACGAGGTCGCCTGCCCCGGTGCGCGGAAGGTGTAACGCTCCACCTCCGATTGCGCGAGGAGCGGCGAGAGGACCACCTCTTTCTCCAGGAAGGTCCGCGCGGCGGCCGGCGTGATCTTGCCCGCCTGGAGCTCCGGGTCCAGGAAGCCTCGGGCGGCCCGGACCAGGCGGTGTTGCAGGGAGACGAGCTGGCCCTCGGGCGGCATGAACGGGAGCAGGATGGCCTCGGAGTAACGAGCCCACCCCTCCATGTTGGCGCTGTTCTCCGCGAAGACGGCCCGGGCGACCTGGTCGAGCCTCTTCCTCGCCTGCTCGGCGATCGGCGCGTCGCCCGCCTCCAGCCCGGCGTACCGCCGGAGCCGCGCGAGGGCCGTGGCTCGGCGCGGCGGCGGGATGCGCTCGTCGAGCAGGGTCGAGAGGCCCTCGAACACGAGCCCCGTGGCGTGCACGTAGGTGACCCTGTGAAGTGGCACCGCTTTTCGGGGGATGGCGGAGCGCATAGAAAACGTTCGGGCGACCCGGGCGGGGCCCCGCAGCTGGGGCTTGACGTCTTCGAAATGTTTGGATTTTCTTCTCCCCTGGCAGATTGCGGTAGATGAATTCAAGATAGTGAAACCGGCCCTGCGCGGCCGCGTCGGCCGACAGAACGCTGAGCCGCATGGGAAAGCGAGCGGTGGAACATGGCAGACATCCGTCATCTGGTCATCGTGATGCTCGAGAACCGCTCTTTCGATCACATGATTGGTTACCTGCGCAGCACAGGCATGGACGTCGATGGGGTGATCGGCGCGACGAACTCGGACGATAACGGTACGCCGATCACGGGATATCATCTCGAGAGCACGAGAGCCCGGATCCGCCCGCATCATCTACGAACGGACGTCGTGCGGCAGATCAACGGCGGCGCGATGGACGGCTTCGTGAAAGGCTACAGCACGAACAGCCACGTCGCGGAGATCATGAGCTGGTACGACCAGCGCGATCTGCTGACGTACGATAGCCTCGCGCGCCAGTACGTCGTTTGCGACCGGTGGTTCGCTTCGTTCGCGGGCCCGACGTGGCCGAACCGGTTCTTCGCGCTCTGCGGAACCAGCGCCGGGCGCACGGGGAACCTGCAATGGATCGACCGCGCGACGTTCTTCGACCTGTTGCCGGCCGATTCGTGGCGCTACTACTCGCACGACATCGCGTTCTTGCGCACCGTCGAGAAATACAAGGGCCACCGCGGGCTGCCGATCGCGAAGATCTCCTCGTTCTACAGGGCCTGCCGCGAAGGCACGCTGCCAAGCGTCTCGTGGATCGACCCGAACTTCACGCTGGTCGACGTGGACGCGCTGCTGAACTGGGCGAACGACGACCATCCGCCGGCCGACGTGGCGCGCGGTCAGAACCTGATCGCGCGCATCTACAACCACCTCATCGCGAGCCCGGCCTGGCCGCACGTGGCGCTGGTCGTGACCTACGACGAGCATGGCGGGTTCTACGACCACGTGCGCCCGCCGCCGTCGCCCGCGAGCGAGGCGGCGCCGTTCGATACGCTCGGCGTTCGCGTGCCGGCCCTGGTCATCTCGCCGTGGGCGCCGCGCGGCGTGCCGTTCCACGGCACACTCGATCATACGTGCATCGCGCGCACCGCGCTCGAGCTGTTCGCGCCCGATCGCGTGAACGCGCTGAGCCCTCGGGTCACGGCGTCTCCGAGCCTGCTCCCCGTGCTCAGCGAGCCGAGGCCCCGCACCGACCAGCGCCGGCTCGATGGCATCCCGATCCTGGAGACCGCGGTCGCCCCGATCCACATGGGCCCGACCGCTCCACCCGGCTTTCATTCGATGGAGCTCACCGACAGCCAGCAAGAGATTCTGACGCTGAAGAAGGCCGTGCTCGAGGCCGGCGTGCCCGTCGAGAATCATTGAGCCAGAGCGCGGCGCTCCGCTGCCGCGCTCCCCTCCGGACGATACAGGCGTCAACGGGCGCTGCGTCGACGGGGAGCCCGCTCACCGGCGAGCCGCGCCCGCAGCGCCGCCCGCGCGGTGATCTCTCCGTTATGCGTTAGGCGCCCTTCAGAGCCGCCGTGCAGTGCCCGCAGCGCACCGCCTTGATGGGGATGCTCATCGCGCACTCGGGGCACTCCTTCGTCGTCACCTCCTCCGCGCGCTGCCTATGAAGCTTCCCCATGAGCCGCACCAGGAGAAAGACGCAGAGCGCGACGATGAAGAAGCTGACCAGGTTGTTGATGACGACCCCGTACTGGAGGAGCACCGCGCCGGCCTTCACCATCTCCTCGGGGGTCGCGTACGGACCGGGGCCGCTCGGGGGCTTCAGGACGATGTAGTGCCGGCTGAAATCGATGCCGCCCGTCAGGAGGCCTATCGGCGGCATGATCAGGTTATCCACCAGCGCCTTGACGATGTTGCCGAACGCCGCGCCGATCACGACGCCCACGGCCATGTCGACGACATTGCCTCGAATCGCGAACTTCTTGAAATCCTCCCAGAACATCGCTTCCTCCGGCGTCGGGGGCTCCTGCTTTCGCCGTGGCCCCGTTCCGCTGTCGCCTCTCCGCGATCAGGGTGCTGTCTGCGCGGATCGCGCGGTGGCGGCGGTCGCCGCCATCCACGCAGGCGCCGCGGTCGTCGCGAATAGCACGAACGGTGCCACCGGGCTCGTCCGTGGGCTCACCCCGGCCAGCCGCTCGCAATTGCGCCCTCCGCGCGGTCGCTCCCGCTCTCTCCGCCCGCTCCCTGCGCGCACCGAGCCCCCGGCCGTCCCGCTCCCCCGCGCTCGCAGCGCGAGCCGCTGCCCCCGCGCTCGGTGCAAGAGCGCCACACCTGGGGCCAACTGCGCCACCTCCCATCGATTTCGCACATGGCGGTTCCCCGGCCCGGGGCGGCTCTCTAGGATGCGCGCCGGAGGAACCACCGAGCCATGGACCCCGATGCCGAGGCCGCCCTGCGCTACCGCGCCAAAGCCGAGCTACGGAAGCGCGCCCGGGCCGTCCGCAGCTCCATCCCGGCCGAGGCCATCCTCGAGCGATCGCGCCGGATCCAGCGCGCGCTCGCCGAGCTGCCGGCCCTCGCCGCGGCCCGGCGGGTCGCGCTCTTCTACCCGATCGAGGGGCGCAACGAGGTCGACCTCCGGGGGCTCGATCCGCTCCTGCGGGCCCGCGGCGCCCGGGTTGCTTACCCCTCCATCGACCCCGAGTCGCGCGCCATGACCTTCCGCTTCGTCGAGGACCCCGAGGCCATGCAGGAGCGCGGCCTCGGCTTCCGCGAGCCCGACGCGACCGACGAGGAGGCCGCTGCGCTCGACGTCATCGTCGTGCCCGCCCTGCAGATCGATCCGCGAGGGCACCGGATCGGCTATGGCGCCGGCTACTACGACAGCACCCTGCCGCGCTTTTGCCCGCCGGCGCATTCCGTGGGCGTCGTGTTCGACTTCCAGCTCGTCGCCGAGGTGCCGGCGACCCCGGGCGACGTCCCGCTCGGGGCCATCGTCACCGACGCCCGCGTGCTCGCCGCCGAACCGGCCTAGGATGCCCAGGGCACAGGTGGGAGAGGACATCGCGAGCGACAGGCCCGTTCTCGTCGCGGCCATCGCCTCGGGCGCGATGATCGCCCAGCAGGTCGCCGGCCGGGCGACGCGCGACGCCCTCTTCCTCGCCAGCTTCGGCGCGGCCGATGTCCCCAAGGTCATGGCCGCTGGCGCGGTCCTGTCGTTCGGCGCGGTCGTCCTGCTCTCGCGCGCGCTCCTCCAGCTCTCTCCCGCGCGCGTCGTCCCGGCCACGTTCGCCGCGAGCTCCGCGCTCCTCGCCCTGGAGTGGGGCCTCGCCCGGCGCGCGCCCGGCGCCGCCGCCCTTGTCTTCTACCTGCACATCGCCGTCTTCGGCGCGACCCTCATCTCCGCCTTCTGGTCGCTCGTCAACGAGCGCTTCGACCCCCACACCGCCCGCCACTCCATCGGGCGCATCGCGGGCGGCGGGACGGTCGGCGGGGTGATCGGCGGCCTGTTCGCCTGGCGCGCCAGCCGCCTCATCGACGCCCCGACGATGCTCCTCGCCCTCTCCGCGGTGAGCGCGCTCACCGCCTGGGCCACCCACCACCTGGGCGCCGGCCTGGCGCGCGCGGCCGGCGCCGCCGGCGGGGCGGGGCGCACCGAGGTTGAGGTGGCGCGCACCGAGGTTGAGGCCGGGCGCACCGAGGTTGAGGCCGGGCGCACCGAGGTTGGCGCCGGCGGGTCGGGGCTCGCCGCGCTGCGCGACAGCAGCCACCTGCGCGACCTCGGCCTGCTCGTCGGCCTCGGCGCCGTGAGCGGCGCGCTGTTCGACGTCGCCCTCAGCGCCGAGGCGGCCGCCGCGATGACCGACCACAACGCGCTGCTCTCGTTCTTCGCGCTCTTCCACCTCTCGGTGAGCGTGCTCTCTTTCCTTGTGCAGTCGCTCGCCGCCACCTTCTCGCTCGACCGGCTCGGGCTCGCCGCCACCATCGGCATCCTTCCGGCCGCGGTCGTCACCAGCACCCTCTCCCTCGTGGTCGCGCCGCGGCTCTGGGCCGCCTCGATCGTCCGCGCGACCGACGCGGTGCTCCGGAACTCGCTGTTCCGCTCGGGCTACGAGCTCCTCTACACGCCCCTGCCTCCGGACCAGAAGCGGTCGATCAAGACGCTCATCGACGTCGGCTTCGACCGCATCGGCACCGCGGCGGGCAGCGGCCTCGCGATGGGCCTGCTCGTGCTCGCCCCGGGCGGGTCGCTCCCGCTGCTGCTCGGCCTCGGCGCGGCGGCCGCGGGCGTCACGCTGCTCTTCACGCCGCGGCTGCACCGGGGCTACGTCGCCGCGCTCGAGGGCAGCCTGCGCTCCGGCGCCGTCTCGCTCGACCCGACGAACGTCGTCGACGCGACCACCCGCCGCACCCTGAGCGGCACCGTCGACGCGCTCAGCCGCGACAAGGTCCTCGCCGAGCTCGCTGCGCTCCGGAGCGCGGCGGCGCGGCCCGACGTCGGGCGCGGCCCTGCCGACGGCGAGCGCACGTCGCACCCCGGCCCGCCGCTCTCCGGCCGCTCACCGCTCTCCGGCCCCGGCCCCGCGCCGCTCTCCGGCCACGCCCCCGGGGGCTCGCCGCGGCCTCCGGCGGGCGATCGCAGGGGCGTCGACGGGCCGCTGTCCGCGCGCGCCGCCTCGGCCGCGCTGGCGTCGGATCCGGTGCTCGCCGCCACGGCCGACCTCCGCTCCGGTGATCCCGAGCGGATCCGCCGTGCGCTCGTCCGGGAGCCGGATCCCGCGCTCGTGCCGCACCTCCTCCCGCTCCTGGAGCGCGAGGGGCTCGCCTCCGAGGCGATCCGGGCGCTCCGCGCCGTCGCCCCCCGCGCGACCGGCCAGCTCCTCGACGCGCTCCTCGACCCGTCCGTGAGCGTCGCCCTCCGGCGCCGCATCCCGCGGGTGCTCCAGGCCTGTCCCACCCAGCGCGCCGCCGAGGGCCTGATGCTCGGCCTCGCCGACGAGCGCTTCGAGGTGCGTTATCAGTGCGGCGTCGCGCTCGCGCGGCTCCTCCAGCAGCGCGCGCCTGTCCACCTGCGGCGCGACGACGTGATCGAGGCGGCGATGCGGGAGATCGCGATCGGTCGCCGCGTGTGGGACGCCCAGCCCCCCAACGTCGCGCCCCCGGTCGAGGCGCCGCTGGCCGAGCGCCTGCTCGTCGAGCGGACGAGCCGCAGCCTGGAGCACGTGTTCCGCGTCCTCTCCCTCTGCCTCGAGCGTGAGCCGCTCGAGATCGCCTACAGGGCGCTCCACGCCGACGACGCCCACCTCCGCGGGACCGCGCTCGAGTACCTGGAGAACGTCCTGCCGGCGCCCATCCGCGAGAGCCTCTGGCCGTACCTGGGCGCCCGCGCGCCCGCCGCCCCTCCCGACCCAGGCGCCGCCCCCCCCGACCCAGGCGCCGCCCCCCCCGACCCAGGCGCCGCCGAGCCGCGCGCCCCGCGCCTGCCCGAGCACGCGCTCGACGAGCTTCGCCGCTCCGCCGCCAGCATTCCGCGCGCGTCGATCTCCGCTGCGCGGCGGCGAAGAGAGCCACGCACGTAGAGCGTGGCCCACCGCTCGTCGCTTCATCGAGCGACAAAAAGAAAAAAGCGTCGCCGGGGCCCGGGGGGGGAGAGGCCGCACCAGCAACGCTCGTCCGTGAATTAGCAGCTCACATGCCACTGCGAGAAGATGGAAATAGATTTAAATTTCGCATAGATGTCCCGGGCGCATCCTCCCCGTGTTGCAATCCTGCGATTTCATTCTTGCAGGCGAGCATCGTGTCGGGGACGTGCCCCCCCGATCCAGCTCAATGCGTTCACCCCCGGGGGCGTCTACCCCATCTCCAGCGGTTTCCGCCCCCTCTGCCCCATCCCGAGCAGAGCGGCGGTCTCCCGCACAGGAGACGGGCCCAGATCGGCGTTTTCGGCGCGCAAGCGCACTCCGGTGCGCTGAGCACCGAAAACGTCGAGGTGGGCCCGTATCCGAAGCGGGAGACCGCCGCTCTAATGGAGGGGTTCGCGGCGGTGGGCGCGCTGATCGAGGTGCTCGGCGATGGTGAGCCGGTCGGCGTCGCTCATGACGACGAAGCGGACGGCGAGCAGGTTGTCGCGGTCCCAGACCGGGCGGGCGCGCAGCCGGATGGGGCGCCCGACCCCGAGGTCGAGCTCGAACGGGGTCACGGCAGGCAGCGCCCGGCCTGCCAGCGCGGGCGCGCGCTCGACGACCATGCCCGTGGGGGAGAGATCGATCGCGCGGCACCGGTGCCGGTGGCCATCGACGAGCGCCGAGACGGGGAAGTCAACCTGAGCGCGCGCGCCCTGCCTCCGATCCATGGGAGCCTCCTTGGGTGTCCTCGTGACGCGGCGAGCCTAGGTCGCGGGGCTCGTCCGGGCCAAACATCGGGCGGGCGAGCCCCGCGGTCCGCTCGCGGCGCGATCTCGGCGCGCGCGGGATCGGTGCGATATGCTGGCGCGGCGAAAGGAAGGTCTGGCGATGCCCACGTGCCGCGAATGCAATAGCGAGGTCGACGAGCTCAAGACGATCAAGGTCGGAAGCAAGAAGAAGAAGGTCTGTGAGGACTGCGCCGACCGCGCGGCGCAGGAGGGCGCGATCGCCGAGGAGAGCGAGGCGGTGGTGCAGCAGATGATGGGCTTCAAGGGGAGGCGCTGAGCGCTCTCCTGCCCGCCGATTCCCGCCGATACCCACCGATTCTCGCCCATCTCCCGCGCTCGGCGAGCCGCGCGCGCGCCGCGCGGACGCCCCGATCTCCCCGTCGAACGCCGGCCCGTCGTCCCTCTCCACGATCTCCCGCGAGCCCGCGTCGCGCGCATGGACCCCGGCGGCGCGGCTCACGACCGCGCGCACGAAGGGCACGGCGAACGGCGCTCGACCTTCGCAGGCCAGCGGCGACCCGGATAGCTGACCGTCCGCCAAGCAATCGAGCAGGACTGCGAGCTGTTTCTTGCTTGCAGCGCAGCGGTGCGCCGAGGAAGCGCGCGGCCTAACTCGGGTCACAGGCGCCGCGGCCGAGATAGCGAATGCGGGGGAAGGTAGGTAAAGGTCGTTGGCTGACATGGAGAACCCAGTCGCATTGGAGGTTTACCCACATTTCCCGGGGATTTTGTCTGGATTCAAGCGAGCGGACGACCACTTCTCTATACCTTCCTTACATCAGCGGACGGACTGCGCATTGCAGTTCTGCATCGAAAATTTGCAACCGCGATGTGAAAAGCGGCCGAGGTGTGCGACCTAATTGGGTGTTCGTTTCGTTTTCGAAAGCATTTCGTCTTGACCCGTCGTGTTAATCCGGGAATAAGTTGTTTCACGAGAGCGCCGGTATCCGCCCCTCTGGTGCTGAATGGTCTGCACCGATGGTTCGCGGCGCGAAGGCACGCAGCGGGAGGCTCCTCTTCTGCCCCCTGATGCTTTCGCCCGTTACGGTCCTGTTCACCACAGGGGTTCAACGACGCCGGGGGAGAAAAAGCCATGCATTCGATTTCTCAAGGCTTTGGGTCGCGGTCGTTTGCCGCCGGTAAGTTCATCGCTTCGCTCGTGGCGGTGTCGATCGTCGGTTTCGGCTGCGCGCCGCTCGACGAGGACGTGACCGCAGAGGAGCTGGACGCGGAGGAGCAGGCGGCCGGCACGACGTATCAAGTCGGTCCCACGCGCACCTACAAGACCATCGGTGAGGTAGCCGGCAGACTGCAGGCGGGCGACGTGGTGGAGGTCGACGGCAACGCGACGTACTCGGGTGACATCAGGCTCACGAAATGGGGCACGCCCACCTCGAAGATCACGATCCGCGGCGTGCGGGTCGGCGGGAAGCGCCCCGTCCTGAAGGGCGGGACCAACACGATCGAGCTCAACGCCAACCACATCGTCTTCGAGGGGTTCGATGTGACGGGCGGCACCTCGCGGTGCATCTTCCAGCACGGGCACGATGTCACGATCCGTGACTCCGTGATCCACGATTGCCCATCGCACGGGATCCTGGGCGCCGACAGCGATTCAGGTTCGCTGACGGTGGAATACGTGGAGGTCTATAACTGCGGTAACGGTACGCAGAAGCACCCGATCTACATCGCAACGGACGAGTCCGCCTACCCGGGCTCCGTGTTCCGGATGCAGCACAGCTATGTCCACGATGCAATCGGTGGCAACGCGGTGAAGACCCGCGCGGAGCGGAACGAGATCTATTACAACTGGATCGAGGGCGGGCTCTACAAGGACCTCGAGCTCATCGGCCCCGACGGGCAGGATCCGGGGCTCGCGCGGGAGGACTCCGATGTGGTCGGCAACGTCTTCCGCAAGACGCACACGCAGTACGTGATCCGCGTCGGCGGCGACGGCACCGGCGACACCAACGGGCGTTATCGGTTCGTGAACAACACGTTCCTGCTGATGGCGGGGTCGAGCGCGGCGATCCACCTGTTCGATGGCATCGAGAGCATCGAGCTGCACAACAACATCTTCTATCGCGTCGGGGGCGGGAGCGTTCAGGTCTTCCGTGACGACGCGAGCTGGACGACCGGCAGCCCGCTCATCAAGGGCGTCAACAACGCGGTGCCCACGGGCACGACGGTGCCTTCCGGCTTCACGGGGACGCTGATCGTGAGCGATCCCGGCTTCACGAGCATCGGCAACCGCGACGTGACGCTGCTCTCGACGAGCCCGCTGCGGAACACGGGTGTCAGCTCGACGACGGGGATCTCGGGGCGCACGTTCCCGTCGCCGCTGGCGATGCCGCTCTACCACCCGCCGAGGGCGGCGCTCCAGGCCGTCGGCACCGCGCAGCGGCGGACGGCCGTGGGCGCGGTCGACATCGGCGCGTTCGAGTTCGGGACGACGACGACCACGACGCCGACGCCCACGACCCCCACGCCGACGCCCACGACGCCGACGCCCACGCCGACCACGCCCACGCCCACGACGCCGGTGTGCTCGGTCGTCAACGCTGGCCAGTGGTTCAATACGTCGCTGCCGTCGACCCAGCGGGGCACCTTCACGGCGACCTGGGACGTGACGCCGAGCGCGTCGAAGATCGACGCCGTGGTCGGCCTCTCGACCAGCTCCGCGAGCCAGTGGACCCAGCTCGCCGCGATCGTCATCTTCGACGAGGAAGGCAATGTCCGCGTCCGGAACGGCGCGAGGTACCAGGCGCTCCAGGTGTTCCCGTACACCGGCGGGACGACCTATACCGTCCGGATGGTGGTCGACGTGGCGGCGAAGCGGTACTCGGTGTACATCCGGCCGAAGAACGGCGCCGAGGTGCAGCTCGCGAACAACTACGCGTTCAGGTCCGAGCAGGCCAGCGTCGCTTCGCTCGCGAACTGGGCGATGACGCAGACGATCGGGACGGCCACGCTGTCGGCCTGCAACTTCAAGATACAGTGATCCCACGGGGGGCCGGCGCGATGAGCGCCGGCGGCTCCTTGGGGCGGTCGTCCGAGGTGGCCCGGCGCGAAGAGACCGTGTTCTTCGCGCGGCGCGGGGGCCCCGCCGGACTCGCCTGAGACAAAGCTCCTCCGGCTTCGCCGGAGGAGCTTTGTCATTTGGGCTCAGACATCGGCCCTCCCCTCGCCGCGCGAAGAACACGGTCTCTTCGCGCCTACGGGGGGCGATGAGGCGTAGGCGTTAACCAAGCTTCGCGCCGCATCCTCCTACATCCGAACGTTTACGTGGACGTTTACGTGGTCGTTTACGTGGACGTTTACGTGGTCGTTTACGTGGTCGTGGTCGTGGCCGTGGTCGTGGCCGTGGTCGTTCACGGCCTATCGTTGACGACCACGACCACGACCACGTAAACGTCCACGACCACGTAAACTTCCACGTTGGTGAGCGATGGCGGGGTGGAGAGCGGCGCCTTCATGCCCTGAGCGTGACCGAACGAGCTTGGCTAACGCCTCACGAGAGCTCGCTCGGTCACATGGCCAGAGCGGGAGTTTGTCGCCGTGATGGCTGCGGCCCCCCGCCCGCCCCGGAGGCTCAGGCGAGTCCGCTGCGCTGGAGCAGGGCGTCGAGCGTGGGCTCGCGGCCCCGGAAGCTCTTGTAGAGATCCATCGGGTCCTGCGTGTCGCCGAGCGCGAGGATCTGGCCCCGGAACGCGTCGCCCACCTTCCGGCTGAACAGTCCCTCTTCCTGGAAGCGGGAGAAGGCGTCGGCGTCCAGCACCTCGGCCCATTTGTACGAGTAATAGCCCGCGGCGTAGCCCACCGGGCTCGAGAAGAGGTGCGAGAAGCCGGCGATCATGGCGTAGCCCTCGGGCAGCGGGACGGGCGAGTAACGCCCGAGGACCTCGCGCGCGAACTCGACGACATCGCCCTGCTCTCCAGTCCAGTCCATGTGGAGCGCGAGGTCGATCTCGGCGAAGCCGAGCTGCCGCATCGTCACGGCGCCCGCGCGGAACGTGCGGGCCGCGCGCATCCGCTGGAGCAGGTCGTCCGGGACCGGCGCGCCCGTCTCGTGGTGGCGCGCGAAGAGGTCGAGCGCCTCCCGCTCCCAGCACCAGTTCTCCATGATCTGCGAGGGGAGCTCGACGAAGTCCCAGGCGACGTTGGTGCCGGCGAGGCTCCGGATCGGCACCCGGCTCGAGGCGTGGTGCATCATGTGGCCGAACTCGTGGAACAGGGTCTCGACCTCGCGGTGGTTGAGCAGCGCGGGGCGGCCGCCGACCGGCGGGGTGAAGCTGCCCGCGAGGACCTCGAGGTGGCGCGCGTCCTCGCCGTTCGCGCGCCCATCCTCGCTCGGCGCGCCCGTGACGAGCCCGTGCATCCAGGCGCCGTCGCGCTTCTGCTCCCGCGGCACGAAGTCCAGATAGAAGGCGGCGCTCTGGGCGCCCTCCGGCTCGACGAGCTGGTAGGCGCGGACGCTCGGGTGCCACGTGGGGGCGGCCTGCCAGGGCGCGATGCGCACGCCGTAAAGGCGGTGGGCGATCTCGAACAGGCCGGAGACGACGCGATCCAGCGGGAAATAGGGGCGGAGCGCCTCGTCGTCGAAATCGTAGCGGGCGCGGCGGAGCTTCTCGGCGTAGTAGGCGACGTCCCACGGCGCGAGCGGCGGCGCGTCCGGGCCCTCGATCTCGCGGCGGAAGGCGGCGAGCTCCTCCTTCTCGCGGGCGAAGACCGGCTCGGTGCGCGCCCGCAGCGTGTCGACGAAGCGGCGCGCCGCGGCGCCCGTCTTCGCCATCCGGTCCTCGAGCACGAGATCGGCGAAGCTCGCGTAGCCGAGCAGCCTCGCCTTCTCCCCGCGGAGCTCGAGGATGCGGCGGATGAGCGGGCGGTTGTCGTGGTCGCCCTCGGTCGCCCGCGTGTTGAAGGCGCGGTAGAAGCGCTCGCGGATCGTGGCGTCGTCGAGGTGCGTGAGCACCGGGATGTAGCTCGGCGCCTGCAGCGTGAAGCGGTAGCCCTCGATGCCCCTGTCCTTGGCGCCCTGGCGGGCCGCCTCGACCGCGCTCGGCGGCAGGCCGGCGAGGCGGGCAGCGTCCTCGACCACGAACTCGAAGGCGTTCGTCGCGTCGAGCACGTTCTGCGAGAAGCGCAGGGTGAGCGTGGCGAGCTCGACGTCGATCTCGGAGAGGCGCTTCTTGCCAGCCGGGTCGAGCTCGGCGCCGCTCCTCCGGAAATCGTCGAGGGTCTTCTTCAAGAAGCGGCGCCGCGGGCCGGTCAGCGCCGCGGCCTCGGGCGTGGCCGCGTACGCCTTGAGCGCGCCGTAGACGCCCTCGTTGAGGGCAATGCCGCTCAGGAACTCGCTGACCTCCGGCTGGACGGCGTTGTACGCGGCGCGCAGCGCGGGCGTGGTGGACGTCGATTCGAGGTGCGAGACGACGTTCATGGCGCGGTCGAGCCGGTCGGTGACGGCCTCGAGCGCGGCGAGGGTGTTGTCGTAGGTGCGGGGGCCGGGCGCCGCGACGAGCGCGTCGAGCCGGGCGCGGGCGTCCTGGAGCAGCGCGCGCACGGCGGGCTCGACGTGCTCGCTCCGGATGCGATCGAACGGGATCTCGAAGCCGAGAGTGAGCAGGGGATTGTCGGTCGCTTCGGTCATATCGTTCCTGGTTGGGCTTGAAGGGCCGGCGGACGAGCGCGGGCCGGCGACCCTCGGCCGGTCCGCGCAGCCCTACCTTGGTAAAGGCGCCGGCGAGGGTTGGCCAGTAGTTCGTCGTCCAAGTTCTTCCTCATTGCCTGGGAGGGGGCCGAGCACCCTCCCCGGGGGCCTGACGTCACGACGAGGGAAGAGCTTGGTGAGACGAGGTGAAGCGCGGGCGAGCGGCTAGACGCCCAGCCACCGCGCGACGATCGTGGCGAGCACGTCGGACGTCCCCGAATGGATGCTGCCGCCCAGGGCGTCGTCGATGGCGGAGGGGAGGCCGCTCTCCTCGAGGTAGCCAGCGCCGCCGCGGAGCCGGAGATCGTCGAGCGCGGACGCCACGGCCGAGTCCGCCGTGTGCCACTTCGCGAGCGCGGCCTCGGCCTGGCCGCGCTCGCCCTGATCCAGCGCCCACGCGGCGCGGTAGATGAGCAGCCGCGAGGTCTCCAGCCGCAGCTTCATCTGCGCGAGGCGGTGCGCGACGGCCTGGTGGCGCGCGATCGCCTGGCCGCCGATCTCGCGCTCGCGGGCGAAGCGGACGGCCTCGCCGAGGGCGCGCTCCATGGCGCCGAGGCGGAAGGCGAGGATGAGCGCGCGCTCGAAGGTCATCGCGATCTGGAAGACGGCGAGGCCGGCGCCGGCGCGGCCGAGGAGCGCGTCGTGGCCGACCTCGCAGCCGGTGAACGAGACGGGCGCGAGCCGCGCGCCCCGGAGGCCAGCGGTCGCGAGCGGCGCGCCGGGGAGAACGCGCGCGGCGCCTTCGCCCGCGGCGCGGGGGACGAGCAGCGCGGTGAGGCCGCGCGCCGGGGCCCCTCCGTCGCGGCCGCCGCCGTCGCGCGCGATCGCGAGGTACACGTCGGCCCGGTCGGCCCAGGTCACGTACCGCTTGTCGCCGGTGAGCCGGTAGCCGGCGTCCGTGCGGTCGGCCCTGGCCTGCACCGACGCGACGTCCGAGCCGGCGCCGGCCTCGGTCGCGGCGACCGTCGCCATGCACGCGCCGCTCGCCATGCGCGGCAGCCACGCGCGCTGCTGCGCGGGGGTGCCCACCCGCGCGAGCAGGAGCGCCACGCCGAAGAGGTGCGCCCCCGCGGCGAGCAGGACGCCGCCGTCGCGCAGGGTCGCGCCGAGGCCCTCGTAGGCGAGCGCCGTCGTGACGAGGTCGAGGCCCTCGCCCCCGAGATCGCGGGCGATCGGCAGGCCGAGGGCGCCGCCCCGGGCGAGGACGCGCATGCGATCGTCCGGCGCCGCGGCGTCGGCCTCGGCGCCGAGGGCGCGCATGCGGTCGTGGACGGCACGCTGGGGAGGGGTCCACCCGAAGTCCATCGCCGCTTCGATACCAGAGCCGGCGAGGGGCGGGGAGGAGACGGGGACGGCGCGCGGGCTCAGTAGGGGCGCTCTCCGGCGAAATTGCCGGGAGGATCGTAGTTGCACACCCAGATCTGCCAGGTGCCGCTGCCGAACGGCGAGCCGGTCGTGCAATCGGCGACCCCGCAGCCGAGGCGCAGGGAGTCGGCCCATACCACCTGAGTGTAATGGCCGCAGGTGGAGCTGCAGGCGTTGCTCGCAAGATCGTAGTTGGCCGCCTCGTCGACCCACGAGGCGACGACGTCCTCCGGTGTGGGTGACGAGCCGGTCGACGCGAAGATGTTCTCTCCATAGTTGCTCGCGCTATGGCCGAACGTGCACCGGGCGGCATAGGCCTGAGCCACCGCGGCGATCTCGGGCGACCACGAGAGAGGGGGCACCCCCTGTTCGGCGGGCGGGTCGACCGCGGCGCGCGCGGCGTTGTGGGCCGCCGTCATCCCGATCATCCTCGGCGGCTCGCCGGCGGCCTGGCCGCTCGTCGGGCCCGCGTCGTCGTCGGACGAGGCGCCGCAACCGGCCGTCAGGGCGAGCATGAGAGAGAGCTGTACGAACCGGGGGAGCCGTGGGCCGAGCGTCATCACGGGGCCATTGTCCTACGGCTCGGCCGAGCTCTGCAACGGCGATTCGATGAAGGCTGGTTGTACCCACGACGTGCCGTGTCATGGCGCGCCCGCAGCCGTCCCTGGACGGCCGCGTCCGGGCGTTCTTCCCACCTCTGCCGTCGACATGGATATCAACAGATCTCGTCGTCGTTGGCTCCCGTGCTGACGGGCTTCGCCCTAGGGTGACGTCGAGACGAGCAACAATTCCGCAGCATGGGCCTTGTCATGCGGGTCGATCTATGAGCTATTGTCGCCCTGCTTCGGAGGCGGCTGCGGTCCGAGCTCGGCGGCGAGCGTGCTCCCTCACGGGGTATCACCGCTCTCCGTGGCAATTCGGCACCAGCGGCACGCCCGACAAAGAACCAAGGAGTTTCCCGATGAATATCCGTGTGACGTGGCGAATCGCGGCATTCCCGCTGGCGCTGGCGGGGCTCTCCGTCGTCCCGGCGATGGGGTGTGACAAGGTCTCGGAGCTGCAGAATGACGTCTGCTGTCGCGACTTCACGCCGGGCGCCGATCTCGCCACGGTGGAATGGGGTCTCGAGGGCGAGGCAGAGCTCAATTATGGTGCCTTCATGCAGTCCGTGTCGGACTTCACGGGCGCCGCGGGCGCCATCGTGGCGGACGTGACGAGCGCCTGTCAGGCGATCGCGCTGGACCTCGGCGCGGATGTGGCGACGATCACGGCGACGAAGCCGAACGAACGGGCAGTGCAATGGTGTGAGCTCGCCGTCGACGCGCTCGGGGACGCGACGGCCGGCCTGTCGATCACCTTCCAGCCGCCGAGCTGCACGGTCGACGCGAGCGTACAGGCGAACTGCGAGGCGAGGTGCAGCGCCAACGTCGAGTGCCAGCTGACCCCGGCGGAGGTCGTCGCGCGCTGCGATCCTGGCCAGCTCTCGGGGCGGTGTGAGGGGAAGTGCACCGGCTCGTGCGAGGGCTCGGCCAACCTGGCCGTCCACTGCGAGGGAACGTGCCAGGGGACGTGCGAGGGCACGTGCGACGGCGAGTGCTCCGCGACGACCGCCGGCGGCGACTGCCGCGGCGAGTGCCAGGGCAACTGCACGGGCGAGTGCCGTGGCTCGTGCGCGTTCGCGGCCGACGCAGCGGTGCAGTGCAACGCTGATTGCTCGGGCTCGTGCGACGTCCAGTTCAAGGCGCCGAAGTGCAGGGCCGAGCTCAAGCCGCCGAGCGCCGAGTGCCAGGGGTCCGCGGAGTGCAGCGGCTCCTGCGAGGCGAGCGCGAGCGCGAAGGCCAGCTGCAGGGAGCCCGCGGTCAACATTGAGGGTGGGGCCGACGCCGAGGCGGCGATCGCGACGCTCAGGGCGAACCTGCCGCGGCTCCTCGTCGTCGCGCACGCGCGCGGCGAGCTGCTCCTCGCCAGCGCCAAGGCGGTGGTCGAGTCGGGCGGCCACCTCGAGGGCGCGGCCACCGGCAGCGTGAAGGCGGGGGCGTGCCTCATCCCGGCCACCAATGCGATCACGCAGGCGGTCGAGAACATCCAGGCGGGCATCACGGGCAGCGGCAGCGTGATGGCGAAGCTGGAGATCGCCCCCCCGGGCCCCTGAGCGCAGGGCCCGTGAGCGCAGGCCCGGCAGCGGCGCAGGCCGCGGCCGGGCGCGCGTGAAGGAACCCGTCAGGCCAGCCGTCGGCGCAGGCCGCTCACCGCGGCGCTGCGCCCCTGGTCCGCGCGCGGAACGCCTCCGGCCTCACGCCGGTCCAGCGCCGGAACGCCCTCGGCTCGGAATCGCCGAGCAGATTACGCCACCTCGCCGATCGCCATGTCCGCCTCGAAGAGCGCCGCCGCGCGGCCGCCGGTGCCCTGGTTCGACGGCCTGCCGCCGGACGAGCGGCACGCCCACACGGCGTCCGTGGTGGGCATGGCGGGGTGCGCGCCGCGCCAGGCGATCGCGCCTATGCACGGGCGGCGAGCCACGATTGCACGGATCTGCTCTACGACGATGTTGAAAGCCTATCAGTCGGTCGACTGACGTGCTCCTGAGAAGGGTTGTGTGGAGGCCAGTTGCTCGTCGACGTACTCCCGCCCACGCGCCGTCTTGTGATGGCTGTGGCAGCGAGGATGCTGGCCGCAGCGTGGAGCGGCGCGCATGGCTTCGTGGTGCGTCAGCCGCGCATCGAGACGAGGGTCTGGACCACGAGCCGCAGGTCGTCCACGTCGAGCGGCTTGTCGAGCACCGCGTCGGCGCCCAGGCGGTAGGCTTCCGCGTGCGTCTCCGGGTCGCCGAACGCGGTGATGAGGACCACCGGCGTGGTCCAGTCGTCGCGGCGCAGCCCGGCCAGCAGATCGAGTCCGCTCGCGCCTGGCATCCGGATGTCGCTCACCACGACATCGACCGGGGCGCCGTTCCCGGAGATGAGCGCTTCGCCCATCAGCTCGAGGAGGTGCTTGGCGTCGTGCGCCTCCAGGACCTCGTAGCCGTCGCGGCGGAGGGCGGTGGCGAGGAGCAGCCTCAACTCCTTGTCGTCCTCGGCGAGCAGCACGCGGATGCGGGTCGCGCCGGGGTGGACGCGCGGCACCGGCTCAGGGGGCGTATTCAGGATCGAGGCAAGACCGCGCATCGAGTCGTGGGGCATCGGGCTCTCTCCTTGGTGAGCGGTCTGTATTGCAGGCCGCGTGCCGCCCACCGGCGGCCGTCCGGAACCGACCCAGGTTGGGGTGGCCGGAACCGACCCAGGTTGAGGTGACCGCCCGGAACCGACCGAGGTTGAGGTGGCCGGAACCGACCGAGGTTGAGGTGGCCGGAACCGACCCAGGTTGAGGCGGACGGGCGGGTTGCAGGGGTGATCCCCCCGCGTCGGCCATCCGGGGTGGGGCGTCGTTCCCCGTCCGGGGTATTCCTCCGCGCCTCAGCCGCCGGTCTCCTCCACCGCCGATCCGCGCTCGGCGCCTGGCTCCGCGGCCTCTTCTACCCCGCCTACCCTCTCAGCTCCCCTTCGCCCCCCCGGCTCCCGGCTCCCACCGCTCCAGCTTCCGGTGCAGCGTCTTCCGGTCCAGCCCCAGGATCCTCGCCGCCAGCGTCTTGTTCCCGCCCGCCGCCTCGAGCACCCGCAGGATGTAGCGCCGCTCCACTTCCTCGAGCGGCACCAGCTCGGACGGGTCGTCCCCCGCCACGAGCACGTGCGACGGCCGGTGCTCCCGGATCTTCGCCGGCAGGTCCTCCACCGTGATCTCCGGGTACCCCGTGAGCGCCACCGCCCGCTCCATGGCGTTCTGGATCTCCCGCACGTTGCCCGGCCACGTGTAGGCGAGCAGCCGCTCGGCGGCGGCCGGCGACAGGCCGACCACCTCCTTGCCCCAGCGCGTGGCGAAATCCTCGATGAAGCGCTGCGCGAGCAGCAGCACGTCGCTGCCCCGCGCGCGCACGGGAGGCAGCTCCACGTGGAGCACGTTGATCCGGTAGTACAGGTCCTCCCGGAACCGGCGCGCCTCGACGGCCTCGTCCAGGTCGCGGTTCGTCGCGGCCACGATGCGCGCGTCGAACGGCACCTCCGCGTTCCCGCCCACCGGGCGCACCCGGCGCTCCTGGAGCGCGCGGAGCAGCTTCGGCTGCACCGCGAGCGGCAGCTCCCCGATCTCGTCGAGCAGCAGCGTCCCCCCGTTCGCCTCGACGAACAGCCCGGAGCGCGCCGCGCGCGCGTCGGTGAACGCCCCCCGCACGTGCCCGAAGAGCTCGCTCTCGATCAGCGACTCCGGCACCGCCGCGCAGTTGATCGCCACGAACGGCCCCTCCTTGCGGCGGCTCCGCGCGTGCAGCGCCTTCGCGACGACCTCCTTGCCCGTCCCGCTCTCGCCGGTGATGAGCACCGTCGCGTCCGCGTCGGCGATGCGCTCGATCAGGTCCTGCACGCCCCGCATCGCGGCGCTCCGGCCGATGAGGTCCGGGAACCCGCCGGGCCCCGCCACGGCGCGGCGCAGCCGCCGCACCTCGGCCTTGAGCGCGTGATGCGCGATCGCCCGCTCCAGCGCCAGCGCCAGCGCCTCGATGTCGACCGGCTTGGTCACATAGTCGTACGCGCCCGCGCGGATCGCCTGCACCGCGGTCTCGATGCTGCCGAACGCGGTGATCACGACGACCGGCACGTCCGGCCGGATCTCGGCCGCCCGGCCGCAGACCGCGATCCCGTCCATCCCGCGCATGTTCAGATCGGTCAGGATGACGTCGAAGCCGTCGTCCGCCTCGAGCAGCGCGAGCGCCTCCGCCGGTGAGGTCCGGGTCGTCGCCTCGACGCCGCGCGACCGCAGGTCCGCCGAGAGCCACGCGCACATCGCCTCGTCGTCGTCGATGATCAGCGCTCGCCTGCCCATCCTCACCTCGATGGCGCGCCCGCCACCTCTCCTCGATAGCTCGCGTAATACAGCGCATCGCCCGCGGCCAGCCGCGGCGCGGCGGCCGCCCTGGCGAGCGCGCCCTCGCCCTCGGCTCGCGGCCGCCGGGCGCGCGTCATCCTGCGCCATCCGCGCCATCCTGCCCGCTCGGCGCGAGGTACACAGTGAACGTCGAGCCCTTGCCGAGCTCGCTCTCCACCTCGATCCAGCCGCCGTGCTCGCGCACGATCCCGTAGGACACGCTCAGCCCGAGGCCCGTGCCCTCGCCGACGTTCTTCGTGGTGAAGAACGGCTCGAAGATGCGGGGGATGTTCTCCGGCGCGACCCCCTCGCCGCCGTCGGTCACCCGGACGGCGACGTGCTCGCCCGCGGCGCCGCCGTGGTCGGCCGGCGGGCGCGCCTCGGCGCGCTCCACCCGCACGGTGAGCTCGCCGCCCCGCTTCATCGACTGCATGCCGTTCATGATGAGGTTCGTGAGCACCTGCTGCATCTGCCCCGAGTCCACCTCGGCGTGCGCCGCCCCGCCGGCCGCCTCGTCGAGGCGGAGCGTCACGCTCCGCCTCCGGGCGAGGGGCTCCAGGAGCGCCAGCGTCTGGCGCGCGATGTGCGCGAGATCGGCCGGCGCCTTCTGCGCCACCCGGCGGCGCGCGAAGTCCAGCAGCTGCCGGATGATCTTCGTCATCCGGTCCGCCTGCTCGGCGATGATGCGCGCGCTCTCCGCCGCCTCCTCCTGCGGCAGGCCGCGCGCGATCATCTTGGCGCGGCCGCCCACCACGTTGAGCGGCGTGCCGAGCTCGTGCGCGAGCCCCGACGCCAGCTTGCCCACGGTGGTGAGCCGATCCGCGTGCCGGAGCTGCTCCAGCGCGGCGATGCGCGCGGTCGTCTCGCGGGCCGCGCGCTCGCGCGCCTCGGCCAGGTGCTCGCACATCGCGTTGATCTCGTGGGCGATCCGCCCGAGCTCGTCGCGCTGCGGCAGGAGCAGCGGCCCGCCGAGGTCGCCCTCGCCGATCCGCCGCGCCTTGTCGACGAGCCGCCGCGTCGGGCGCCCGACGAGGACCTGCCCGAAGGTCATCGCCAGGAGCCCGCTCAGCGCCGCGAGGGCGACGATGGTGACCACGGTGTTGACCACGCTCGCCTGGACGTACGTCTCTTCTTCCTCGAGCGACTCGGAGATCTCGATGGCGCCGGCGCGCCCGGGCTCCACCGCGACGGGCGCGTACGTGTAGAAGCGCCCGCTCTTGTCGCCCTCGCGCTCGAGCCGGAAGACCTCGGTGCCGTGCGAGAGCTCCGCGATCTCGGCGGCGGGCAGCGCGGGCGCGAAGCGATCCCCGGCCGGCGCGTCGAGCCACACCCAGCGGAAGCGCACGCCATCCTCGCGCTCGCTCATCTCGTCGAGCAGCTGGAGCGCCTGGCCCATCCCGTCCCGGCGCCACGTCTCGACAACCGCCGCGCGGAGCGCGATGCCGATGAGGTGCTCGTCGCGCCGCATGTCCGCCTCGAAGAGCGCCCGCTCGCGCCGGACGGAGAGATAACCGTACAGGCCCAGCGCCGCGCACATGACGAGGACGAGGGCCAAGGTGAGCTTGCTGGCGAGCCGCATGGGGTCGCCGGCTAGGATGCAGGACGCGTACGCATTCTCAAGGTGCGCGTCCGCACGCCGGCCCGCCCGGGCCCGCCCCGGATCGCCCCGATGGGGCAAAACTCCCCTGGACGGGCCCCCGCGGCCCGCGGCGCGGCGTCACCTGCGCTCCACGTCCTCCCACGAGCCCGTCGCCGCGAGCTGCGGCGCGGGCACCGGCGCCGACCAGCGCAGCGGCAGCGCGCCCTCCCGCCAGACGCCCTCGGCCACGTGGAACCGCAGGAGCCGCTGGGCGCCGGCGAAGGCCGAGAGCTCCGGCCCGTCCCAGAGCACCTCGGCCTCGCCGGTCAGCGACAGCACCCCGCCGGAGGCGAAGTCGACGAAGAGCACCCCGGCGCGCGGGTTCATCGCCAGGTTGCCGAACGTGTTGAACATGGAGTTCCCGGTGAAATCCGGCGAGGTCAGGACGGTGTGGCCGTCCTCCTCGGTCACGCGCACGAAGCCCGGCTTGCCGCCCCGGTGGGACACGTCGGCGCCCTCGATCGCGTCGCCTCCCCGCGCGGCCGGCGCCGCGGTCGCGATGAAGAACGTGTCCGCGCGGCGGATCCGCGCCGCCGCGCCGGCGGACAGCGCCGGCCCTTCCGGCAGCGCCGGGGGCGCGGGAGCCACGTCCGGCGCCCTCACGAGCTCGGGCTCCCGCGCCTGGATGTACTGCGCGCAGTTGCCGAAGCTCTGCCCGACCTCGACCACGAAGCCTTGCTCGCCGGCCGCGCTGATCGTCCCGTTCATCCGGTTTCGGCGGCGGGTCTCCAGCTGAATGCCGAGGAGGCCGACGGGCGCGCCGGCCACGAGGTGCGGGCCGAGCGGATCGCCGGCTCCCGGGCGAGCCTTCACCGCGAGCGTCCGCGGATCCGGGGACGAGATGAACCCCGGCTGCCCCACGACGATCGAGGCCCACGGCCGGCGCCCTGCGTCGAGGGCCCCGACGAGCAGGAACGGCAGCTGCGCGAACAGCTCGCGGTGCTGGTCGGGCATGAAGTCCCGGATGATCCGGCGCCCGGCCTTCTCGGCGCGCTCGCGCGCCCCGGCCCGCGCCTGCATGGCCATCTCGCCCGGGTGATAGGGCGAGCCCTCCCTTGTCCACCCGGGCAGGGAGGTCACGACAGCGCCTTCTTCATCGGCACGAAGCCGGGCAGCGCCTCCACGCGGGCGAGCCACGCGCGCAGGTTCCCGTACGGATCCAGCGACACGCCGCCCTCGGGCGCGTGCGCCGTGTACGTGTAGATCGCGATGTCCGCGAGGGTCGGCTCGTCGCCGGCCAGGAAGCGCTGGTTCGCGAGGTGCTGGTCGATCACCGCGAAGAGCTGCGCGGCGATCCCCTTGGCCTGCTCGACGTCCAGCTTGCGGCCGAACACGCTCGCGGCGCGCGCCGCCGCGGGCCCCGCCACGAGCTGCCCGGCGGCCACGGAGAGCCACCGCTGCACGTGCGCCGCCGCCACCGGATCGCGCGGGAGCCAGCGCCCCGACGGGTCGTACCGCGTCGCCAGGTACACGAGGATCGCGTTGCTGTCGGCCAGCGTCACGTCGCCGTCCTCGATCACGGGCACCTGACCGAACGCGTTCTTGCTCAGGAACTCGGGCGACTTGTGCGCGCCGCCCTTCAGATCGACGTCGACCTTCTCGAACGGCAGCCGCAGCAGCGACAGGAACAGCTCCACGCGGTGCGCGTGTCCCGAGAGCGCATAGCGGTAGAGGCGGATGGGGCTGGCAGGGAGGGTCATCGAGGGGTCCTTTCGGCTGTGGATGTCAGCGGAGAGCGGAACAGCCCGCGTGGGCCTCCCGCGCTCGCCGAGCCAGGATGTCCATTCCCGTGGCCAAGGGTAATGGTCGTCCTTGACAAGGGACCATTTCAGAAAATGGAATAATCCGATGGATCGCCTCGACTCCATGCGCGTGTTCGTGGCCGTCGCCGAGGAGGAGGGCTTCGCGCCGGCCGCGCGGCGGCTGTCCATGTCGCCGCCGGCGGTGACGCGGGCCATCGCTGCGCTCGAGGAGCGCATCGGCACCCGGCTCCTGCACCGCACGACGCGCGTCGTCCGCCTGACCGAGGCGGGCGCCCGGTACCTCGCGGATTGCAAGCGGATCCTCGGCGAGATCGAGGAGGCCGAGGCGTCCGCGGCCGGGTCCCATACCGCGTTGCGAGGGCAGATCGGCGTGACGGCGCCCGTCCTGTTCGGGCGAATGTTCGTCGCGCCGGCCCTCTTCGACTTCCTCGCTCTCCATCCGCGCGTGTCGGCGCGGACGCTGCTCGTCGACCGCATCGTCGACATGCTCGATGAGGGGCTCGACGTCGCCGTCCGGATAGCCCATCTCCCGGACTCGTCGCTCAGCGCGATCCGCGTCGGCTCGGTGCGGCGGGTGGTCTGCGCGTCGCCGGGGTGCCTGGCCGCGCGGGGCGAGCCCAGGGCGCCGGCCGATCTGGCGCGGCTCGACACGATCGGCTTCTCGCCGACGGGCTCACCCGAGGAGTGGTCGTTCGGGTCGGGCTCACGGGTCGAGAGTGTCTTTCCAACATCGCAGCTCCTCGTCAACACCGCCGACGTCGCCATCGCGGCGGCCGTGGCCGGGCGGGGGTTCGCGCGGGTGCTCTCGTATCAGATCGGCCCGGAGCTGCGCGCCGGGCGCCTCTCGATCGTGCTCGCCGCGCACGAGCCCCCGCCGGTCCCCATCCATGTCGTCCATCTGGAGGGCCGGCGGGCGGCGGCCAGGGTGCGCGCGTTCGTCGATTTCCTTGTCGAGCGGCTCCGGTCCGAGGCGTGGCTGAGCTGCTGAGCTCGTGACCGCAGCCCGTCGAGCGAGCTCAGCCGGAGGGCGCTCAGTCGGCCGGCGCGGTGGCGCGGATGAGGTGCTCGAAGGCCCCGAGGGCGGCCTTCGCGCCGTCGCCGAGGGCGACGACGATCTGCTTGAACGGCGTGGTCGTCATGTCGCCGGCGGCGAAGAGGCCGGGCACCGACGTCTGCCCGCGATCGTTGACGACGACCTCGCCGAGGCCGTTGAGCTCCACCGTCCCCTTGATGAACCGGGTGTTGGGGAGGAGGCCGATCTGCACGAACACGCCCTCGACCTCGATCTGGTTCTGCTCCTTCGTCTCTGTGTGCGCCCAGCGGAGCCCGACGACCTTCTGCCCGTCGCCCACCACCTCGGTCGTGCGCGCGCGGGTGATGATCTCGACGTTGGGCATGCTCTTGAGCTTGCGAACGAGGACCGCGTCGGCGCGGAGGGCGGGGGCGATCTCGAGCAGGGTGACGTGGCCGACCACGCCCGCGAGATCGATCGCCGCCTCGACGCCGGAGTTGCCGCCGCCGATGACGGCGACCCGCTTTCCCTTGAACAGCGGTCCGTCGCAGTGCGGGCAGTACGTCACGCCCTTGGTCCGGTACTCGGCCTCGCCGGGGACGTTCATGTCGCGCCACCGGGCGCCCGTCGCCAGGACGACGCTCTTCGCGCGGAGCGTGGCGCCGCTCGCCAGGCGCAGCTCGAACGGCGAGCCGGGCGTGATCGACTCGACGCGCTCGTGCTTGATGAGCTCGACGGGGTACGCGCGCACGTGTTGCTCGAGCGCCGCCGCGAGCTTGGGCCCGTCGGTCTCCACGACCGAGATGAGGTTCTCGATGGCGAGGGTGTCCATCACCTGCCCGCCGAAGCGCTCGGCGACGATGCCTGTGTCGAGGCCCTTGCGCGCCGCGTAGATGGCCGCCGAAGCGCCGGCGGGCCCGCCGCCGACGATGAGCATGTCGAACGGCTTGCGCTGGTCGAGCGCCTCGACGCGCCTCTTCACGGAGGAGCCGTCGTCGAGCTTGGCGAGGATCTGCGCGAGCTCCATCCGACCCTGGCCGAAGGGCTCGCCGTTCAGGAAGACGGTCGGCACGGCCATGACCTTCCGCTGCTCGACCTCGCCCCGGAAGAGGGCGCCATCGACGGCGACGTGGCGAACCCTCGGGTTCTTGGCCGCCATCAGGTTCAGCGCCTGCACGACGTCGGGGCAGTTCTGGCACGATTGAGAGAAGTAGGTCTCGAACCGGAGCTCGCCGTCGAGCCGCGCGATCTGCTCGAGCGCCTCTGCGCTCACCTTCGGCGGATAGCCGCCGACGTGCAGGAGCGCGAGGATCAGCGAGGTGAGCTCGTGACCGAGCGGGAGCCCCGCGAAGATCACGCGCGGCTCCTCGCCAGGGGAGTGGATGCCGAACGACGGCGTGCGCCCTTCGCCCTCGCGCTGCTCGTGGAGCTCGACGAGGGACGAGGCGCTCGCGACGTCGCGCAGGAGCGCGCGCATCTCCTCCGACCCCTGCGAGTCGTCGACGAAGGCGGTGACCGCGACGGGACGGGTCAGCCGTCCGAGGACGTCGCGGAGCTGGGTCTTGATGGAGTCTTCGAGCATGGCTGCGTTCCTTCCGGCGAATACGAGCGGGTCACGAGCGCTGTCGGGCGTCGCCGCGCCACGCGCGCGGCGACGCCCGAACACCTCAGATCTTGCCGACGAGATCGAGCGACGGCTTGAGGGTCTTCGCGCCCTCGTCCCACTTCGCCGGGCAGACCTCGCCCGGGTGCGCGGCGACGTACTGGGCCGCCTTGGCCTTGCGGAGCATCTCCGCCGCGCTGCGGCCGATGCCGAGGTCGTGGATCTCGTAGACCTTGATGACGCCGTCGGGGTTCACGAGGAACGAGCCGCGGAGCGCGAGGCCCTCCTCCTCGATGAGCACGCCGAAGTTGCGCGAGAGGGTGGCGGTCGGATCGCCGACGAGCGGGTATTTGACCTTCTTGATCGCCGCGGACGTGTCGTGCCACGCCTTGTGCGCGAAGTGCGTGTCGGTGGAGACGCCGTAGATCTCGACGCCCAGCTTCTGGAACTCGCCGTGGAGGTCCGCGAGGTCCTCGAGCTCGGTCGGGCACACGAAGGTGAAGTCCGCCGGGTAGAACACGAAGAGCGACCACTTGCCGAGGACCGACTCGTGCGAGACGTCCACGAACTTCCCCTGGTGGAACGCGGTGGCCTTGAACGGTTTGATGCGGGTGTTGATGAGCGACATTCTCTTTTCCTCGTTTCGGGGCGGGGGCGTCTCGTGCCTCCGCGCCAGCGAGAGGCAACGTGGTCGTTCTGCGCCCGCGGTGCCAATCGAACGATTTTATGAATCGTTCATTTTTTATGATACTCCTCCGGCCATGGACCTCGAGCAGGTGACGCTCACGCAGCTCCGCTACGCCGTGGCGGTGGAGCAGACCCGCAGCTTCCGCACCGCGGCCGAGCGCTGCCACGTCTCGCAGTCCGGGCTCAGCATGCAGGTCCAGAAGCTCGAGGAGCTCCTCGGAATCGTGCTGTTCGACCGCAGCAAGAAGCCCGTCCTGGTGACCGAGGAGGGGGCGCGCGCCATCGCTCAGATGCGCGAGATCCTCCGGGAGACGGAGCGGCTCGGTCAGATCGTCGCCGGCGACGACGCTCCGGCGGGGCGCTACCGGCTGGGGATCATCCCGACCCTCGCTCCCACCGTGCTGCCCCTGTTCCTCGAGCCCTTCGTGAAGGCGCACCCGCGCGTCGAGCTGTTCATCGAGGAGCTGAAGACCGAGGAGATCATCGAGCGGCTCGCCGCCGACACCCTCGACGCGGGGCTCGCTGCGACGCCGCTCCACGCTCCGGGGCTGAGCGAGACGCCCCTCGGACACGAGGCGATGGTCGCCTATCTCCCCGAGGGCGACCCGCTGCTCGACCGCAAGACGGTCACGCAGGCCAACCTCAGCGATCGCGAGCTGTGGGTGCTCCCGGAGGGGCACTGCTTCCGGAGCCAGGTGCTCTCGTATTGCAGGAGCGGCCAGGCGAGGCCCCCGCGCGGCGTCCAGCTCGAGAGCGGCAGCTTCGAGACGTTGATCGGCCTGGTCGACACCGGGCTCGGAGCGACCGTGCTGCCCGCGCTGGTGGCGCAGGGGCTGCCCCCGGACAAGCGCCGCGACCGCGTGCGGCCCCTCGCCCGGCCGATCCCGCTCCGGGAGATCGGGCTCGTCACGTCGCGAACCCAGCTGCGCAGGCGCGTCACCGAGTCGCTCGCGGCCGCGATCCGCGAGCACCTCGGCCGCGCGCTCGGGCCCTCGCCCCCGGGCGGGAGCGTGCTCGATCCGCTGCTCCCCGAGGGCTGACGAGGCGTCCTCCACGCATCCAAGGGGCCGCGTTCACTGCGCAGCAGGCGGGAGCTCGTCCAGCGGCGGATGCCAGCGCGCGGAAGGTGTTGACCCGATGCACGACCGCTGGGACGTTCGTGGCCGGATGATCACCCCCGACGCTCCCCGCGGCTCTCTCTCGGCGCCCGCGCAGCGCCCGACCGCGGGGCTCGTGCCGCTCGATCGCCCCGGCTTCGGCGCGGGCCTCGAGGCCATGCTGGGCGGCTACGGTTACCTCCTTCGCACGCCGGACCTCTGGCCGCTCGCGCTCGTCCCCACGGGCATCGCGCTGGTGCTCATGGTCGTGCTCTCCATCGTCGGCGTGAAGCTCGCGCCTTCGCTCGTCGAGCTGATCGTGAGGGAGCCGGGGACGGGGGGGCTCTGGACCGTGCTCATGGCCGTGCTGCGGATCCTCTCGCTCGCGGTGGTGCTCGTGGCCGCCCTCGTGATCTCGTTCGGGCTCGCGAAGCCGCTCTCGGGGACCGCGCTGGAGCGGATGGTGCGCAGGGCCGAGGCCGATCTCGGGGCGCCCCCGTGGCCGGAGGTCGGCTTCTTCGCGGACATGTGGCGCGCTCTGCAGTCGTCGCTCGTGGCGCTCGCCTTCACGCTCCCGATCCTCATCGTCCTCGGCGTCGTCGGTCTGCTCTTCGCGCCGGCGAACGTCGTCGTCGTCCCGCTCCAGCTCGCGGTGACGGCGCTCGCGGGGGCCTGGGACCTCTGCGACTGCCCGCTGTCGATCCGCGGCGTGCCCGTTGCGGCGCGGATCGAGTTCGTGCGCCGGAACCTCGCCGCGGTGATGGGCTTCGGCTCCGGCCTCGCGCTGCTCTCGTTCTTGCCTTGCGCGCTGCTCTTCGTGCTCCCGGCCGGCGTCCTCGGGGCGGCTCGGCTCGTCGTCACGCTGGAGCGGTGGGAGGCCACGACGCGAGCGCCGCGCTGAGCTCGGGCTGCCCGGGCCGCGGCGCCAGGGACTGAACGGCGCGGTGGCCTGCTACGTCGCCCAGAGCACCGAGAGATCGAGCTCGATCGCCTCGAAGGGCTCGACTCCCACGCGCGCAGCGTCGCGGTAGATGACGGCGGGCCCCCAGCCCCGGCCCAAGACGAGCGAGGAGGCCTCCAACGTCCGTGCGATCGGGTCGACCAGCCATGCGTACCGCACGCCCTCGCGCGCGTAGATCGGCATCTTCTCGTCACGGTCGACAGACGCCGTCGACGGGCTCAGCACCTCGCAGATCCAGTCCGGAGCGAGCGGGAAGAAGGCCGTCTCCGGTAGCTCCGGCATGCGCTCGCGGCGCCAGCCGGCGAGGTCGGGTACGAGCGCGTCGATCTCGCCCGGCGCGTCCGGGTCGGGGAAGTGGAGCTCGGGCTCGGGGAGGATCCACCATCCGCCCGGACCGCCACGACCGCGGTGGAAGGGGCCGAACAGCTCGCCCTGAAGGGCTCCCTCGGCGTTCGCATGTCGGGGTGCCGGGCGGGGCAGGACGTGGAGCACGCCGCCGATGAGCTCCGCCACCTTGTTCGCCGGGACGGCTTCGAGGTCGGCGTAGGTGGCTCGGCGCTGCTTCTCGGCGGGCTGGCCCATGGGCGAAGCGTGCACGGGGGTGGGCGGCGGGGCAAGGCAGCGAGGAGCCTTGTCTTGAGACCTGTGGATGTGGCGAAGGGCGACCGCTGCTCGGACCCTGACTCGGCGCGGACGAGCGCTACATCCAGAGGCGCGCCACGATCCCGTACGTCCCTGGACCTGGCACACCCCCCTGGTTCTCGCCGCAGATCACGACCTTCTGGCCCGGGTAGACCGCGGCCCGCTGGATGCTGCCCGAGTCGCCGACATACAAGGAGAGCACGCCACCAACTCCGAAGTTGGGATCGAGCCTGCCGTCACGCAGGTAGCGCGCGAGCACCGGCCCAGGCGTGGCGCCGCCGGTCGCATTGCCCACGACCAGGATCCGGCCGTCGGGGAGCACGATGGCGTCCTCCGCCACGTCGTCGCCGTCGGTGATCGGGAGCGCGACGACGCCCGACGCGCCGAAGCTCGGGTCGGCGGCGCCGTCTTCGAGGAAGCGGCGGACCTCGAAGTCGGCGCTCCCGTCCTTGCCGGCGCTGCCGCCCACGAGGATGCGGCCGTCGTCGAGGACAGCGACCGCCGCCGTGCGCTCGCTGCTCGCGGACGTGCCGAAGACCTGCTGGCCGCCGGTCCCGAAGGTGGTGTCGGGCTGCCCGTTGGCCAGGAAGCGGGCGAGGATGCCGTCGGACTGGCCCCCCGTGTCCACCTCGCCCACGACCAGGATCCGGCCCTCGCGGTCGACGACCACGGCCCTCGCGGTGGAGGCGCGGTCGAGCGCCCAGAAGCCGTTCGGCGCGGCAAAGGCGGTGTCGAGCTTCCCATTCGAAGAGATGCGCGCCACCATCATGCGCGCGTCGCGAGCGCCGGCGACGAGGATCTTGTCGTTGGCCAGGACGAGCCCATCCACGACCGTCTCTTCGCCGCCCGTATCGACCAGCGCCTTGCCGTTGTTGCCGAACTCCGGGTCGGTGGTCGCGCCGTTCGCCCCGACGCGCCAGAGGGCGATGTCACGCGGCTCCGGGATCTCGTGCCAGCCTATCGCGATGATCTTGCCGTCGACCCGGTGCCCCACCGCGAACGACTCGGCCTCGGAGCCCGAGCTGCTCCCGATCCTCGTCGACAGCAAGGCGCCGCCGGCGAAGTCGGGATCCAGCGCGCCGGCGCTGGTCAGGCGCGCTATCTTCATCGAGGAGCCGCCGACGCCGCCGATGCCCCAGCCGGTCGCGACGATCCGCTCGCCGACCACCTCGATATCGGTGAAATAGCCGCCGTCGTCGTTCCCGAAGCGCACCGGCGCGATGCCCGTCGCCACGCCGAATGTGGCGTCCAGGGAGCCCGGGCGGCCGGTCACGAGCGCGTTCGTCACGGCGGCGGTGCTCTCCAGGGCGCCGGAGGTCGCCGCCAGGGTGAAGGAGATCGTGTTGCCCAGGGCGAGCGGCGCCTCGGCGCCTACCACGATCTCGGCCTTCGTCTCCTTGGCGGCGATCGTGACGGGTTTGACGACGAGGCCCGCAGGAGGGCTCACCGCCGCCACGGTTACCTCGCCATCGAAGCCGCCAGTACGGCGTATCTCGATCTCGACAAGGTTCTTCCCCCCGAGAGGCACCGTGACGTTGGGCGTCAGGACGACGAGCGCGAGATCCATGACGTCAGGGCCGTGACCGCCGCCGCCTGCCTCGCCGCCGCCGAGCCCGCCGCTGGCATCGCCGCCGCCGCCAACCCCGGAGGGCGCGCCCCCGCTCCCTTGAGACGTCTGGCCGTCGGGCCTGACCGTGTCTCGATCGTCGCTCACGTCATGAATGCCCAGGATCTGCTGGCAGCCCGCGAGAGCGAGCGGGAGCGAGGGCACGCACAGAAGCGGGAGTAAGGCGGCGAGCCGCCGGCGAGGACGCATTGCCGTCATCGTCGCACCCCCCCTCGCGACGTCAACCAGGACCAGGAGCTGCTCAGGGCGCGCTGACCGGCGCTTGCCCTGCCGGCTTTTCCGCGGGCTTCGCGCCCTTGTCGCCTTCGTCGCCGCCCGCGCCCGTCGCCGCCCCGCCAGCCGGCGCCGACCCGGGAGCCGGCGCCGCATCACCGCCTGGCGCCGTCTCCTCGAGCAGCTCGGCCAGCTTCTGCTCGGCGTCCTTGTCGAGCGCGCTCTTCATGTCGAACGTCAGCATCGGCAGCGGGCCCTGGTTCATCGCCGGCAGGCGCCCGTTCCACCGCTCGAGCGCGCGGTACTGCAGCACCGCCGCCGTCGTCGACAGCCGGATGATCGTGTTCGCCTTGGCCTCGGAGCGCGCGCGGATGAGCAGCGCGTCCGCCTCGCCGCGGGCCCGCTCCCGCGCCGACTCGGCCGCGCCGCGGGCCGTCGCGATCGCCTGATCGGCCTCCGCCCTCACCTGACGCACCCGGTTCTCGGCCTGGATCGCCTTCTGCGTCGCCTCCATCGCCTGGTTGATCGCCGCGGCCACGTTCTCGGGAAGCCTCAGCGCGCCGTTGATCGTGAGCTGATCGATCCGGATGCCGTCCTTCTCGAGCACCAGCACGAGCTCCTTCTGCACGTCGTGGATGAGCCTCGTCTTGCCCGACCCGTAGATCTCCTGGACCGGCATCTTCGACGCGACCGAGTTGAACGCCTCGCGCACCGCGTTGCGCACGTAGCGGTCGGCGAGCCGCATCAGGTCGTTCTCGCGGAAGCGCAGGTACAGGTGGGGCGCCTTGTCCGGCTCGATGTGGAACGACATCCCGATGTCCGCGCCGACGTTGACGCCCTCGGAGGACGAGAACGTGATCGACTCGTCGACCGTCCGGCCCTCGTGCGCCGACGCCGTCCAGACCACGTTCTGCACGCTCGTCGGAAACTGCACGATCTGCTCGGTGAGCGGGTTGTAGAACACCCAGCCGGTCACGACCGGGATATCGCTCACGCCGCGGTTCGAGCCGGCGAGCTTGACCCGGATGCCCACGTGCGCGGCGTCGATCCGCGTCACCGTGGTGCACGCGACGAACAGCATCGTCACGAGGAGCACGAGGCCGAGCGCGACGCCGCGCAGCGCGCCGGCGACGCCGCCCTGGCCGCCGAGCTTGATGGAGGGGATCTTCGCCATGGGCGAGGTTCTACCTCAACCGCCGCGCCTTACGAGGAGGTCGAGCGCGCTCGCGCCGCCTGTGCCGATCAGCCGTCGCGCGGATCGCGCGTCCCCTTCGCGTCGTCCGCGCGCTCGCGCCCCGCCCTCCGCCTGCGCCGCCGCTTGACCGACACCCCGCTCGACTGCATCGCGAAGAGGAGCGCCTCGCGGAGGTTCGAGAGCGTCTTGATGTTCGACAGATCGAGCCCCAGCGACACCACCGTCTGCGCCACCTCCGGCCGGATGCCGACGACGATGCCCTGCGCCCCGAGCAGCGCCACGGCGTCGATGAGCCGCAGCACGTGATCGGCCGTGGCCGCGTCCACGGCGCTCACCCCGGTCAGATCGATGATCGCGTGACGGCAGCGGGTCCGCGCCACGGCCTCGAGCAGCACCTCCATCATCTGCTGCGCGCGCTCCTCGTCGAGGACGCCGAGCACCGGCATCGTCAGCACCCCCCTCCAGACCTCGATGATCGGCGTCGACAGCGCCCGGATCGCCTCCTGCTGCTGCTCGATGATCTCGAGCCGCTCGTTCAGCACGGCCTGCTGACGCTTCTTCTCGGTGATGTCCGTCGCGCCGCCCGCCATCTGGAACGGCACGCCGTTGTCGTCCCACTCGGCCATGCCGCGGACGAACACGTCGCGGTACTCGCCGTCCTCGCGCCGCAGCCGGTACTCCGCCTCGAACGGCCGCCGCTCCTCGAGGTGAGCCCTCAGCGCGGCCTGCACCGGCCCCTGGTCGTCGGGGTGCACGCGCTCGAAGAAGCTCGCGAACGTCCCGCCCCACGCCTCTCGGCGGACGCCGATCATCTGGAGCATGCGATCGCTCCACTCCACGGTGTCCTCGCGGATGTTCCAGAACCAGACGCCCTCGTTCGACGCCTCCGCGAAGAGCCGGTAGCGCGCCTCGCTCCTCCGGAGGGCGGCCTCGGCGCGGCGCAGCTCGGCCACGTCGGTGGTGCCGCCGATCCACCGGAAGATGTTCCCCGCCGCGTCGCGCTGCGGCAGCGCGCTGACCACGTGCTCCCGGTACGTCTGATCGCTCGCCCGCCGCAGGCGGAACTCGGTGTCGTACGGCTCCCCCGTCGTGAGGCTCCGGGTCCACGCCGCCACCGTCTTCGGGACGTCGTCCGGGTGCAGCACCGCGAGCCAGCCCTCGCCGATCATCTGCTCCTCCGTGCGGTCGAAATAGTCGAGGACGGCCCGGTTCACGAAGTTCAGCTGGCCGTCCGGGCGCGCGGTCCACACCTGGAGGGGCATCGCGTTCCCGAAGAACCGCAGCTGCGCGTCCAGGTCGCTGAGCTGCGCGTCCGGCAGCCCAACGCCGCTCGCCGGGCCGCCTGCCCCGCGCACCCGGCTCGGCGGCGGCGCGTCCCGCCCGTCCGGCTCCTCCGCCTCCTCCTGCCCCGCCCAGGAGGCGTCGCCGAGCGCGCGGAGGAGCGGCTCCTCCAGGTCGAGCGTGCGGTCCGCGCGGCTCTCCGCGATCCGCGCGCGCACGAGGCGGAGGAGCTCCCTCCGCACCTCTTCCGCGATCCGGCCGCGCAGGTAGTCCTTCGCGGAGGCCCGCGACTCGGCGAACCTCACCGACTCCGCCGACAGCTCCGCGACGTCCAGGAAGATCCCGAGCGGCGCGCAGGGCCTCGGCGTGATGCGCAGCGTGAGGGTCACGTCGAGCCGGTGCTCCTCCGCCTCTCCCTCCGCGTCGACCCGCACCGTCACGGCGTGCGGGATCGCGACATCGAACGCGCCGCTCATGCTCCGCGTCGCCGCCGGGTCGCCGACCTCGAAGTCCATCGTGAGCCGCGACGGCCTGCCGAGGACCTCGAGCTCTCGCTCCTCGCGGCGCCCGACCGGGAGGAGGGCGATCGCCTGGCGGCGTATCACGTCCTCGGTCATCGCGAGATCGACGATGCTCCGACCCAACTCCTCGAGCGTCAGCCCTCCGTCCTTCACCGCGTCTCCTTCCCGATGTCCCGATCCTGCGCTTCTCCCCGGTGTCCGTAGTCCTCCTCGCACCCGGAGGGCAATCGTGTGACGTTAACGCAGCGCGCCGCTCGCCGGAAGCCCTGGCGACGCTCAGCTCGACGCCGATGTATACCGGCCTATCGCGCGCTTCCACACGCCGCGGGCGACGGCGCCGAAGACGAGCGCGCCGAGCGCCGCGGCGGCGGCCGTGCGCGGGGCGATGGTGCCGAGCATCGCCTCCGCCGGGTACGTGGTCATCAGCGCGAGCGGGACGATCACGGTGAAGACGACGCGCCAGAAGCCGGTGAAGATCGTGACCGGCCAGCGCGCGAAATCGAAGATGGAGTTGAAGAGGTAGGCCAGGTTGTCGAGGCGCACGACCCAGAACGCGGCGGAGATGACCAGGATGCAGATGGAGTAGAGCACCAGCGTCGCCGTCACGAGCAGGCCGAGCGCCAGCGCGACGTGGGCAGGCGCGGGGGCGCGCCCCATCTGGGCGAAGGCGTAGGTGAAGATCGCCACCGCGGCCGCGGCGTCCACGACCTTGCGGATCTCGAACCGGGCCGTGGAGACGAGGAACTGCGCGTCGGCCGGCTTGAGCAGCGTGAAATCGAGCGTGCCCTTCCGGATCTGGTCGACCACGCTGATGAGCGACGGGTTCACGGCCCCCTCGAGGATGCCCTTGAGCAGCGTGAACCACCCGACGACAACGAGCGCCCGCTCGTACGTCCAGCCCTGCACCGGCGGCCGGGCCACGAGCGCGATGTGGAGCGGCACCAGCCCGACCACCGTCCACACGACGGTCATCACCGCGCCGAGCAGGAAATCCCACCGGTACTGCATCCCGAGCGCGATCGACACGCGCAGCTGCGTCGCGAGCAACCGGAGGTAACGCACGCCGCTCACCCGCCGAACGCCGAGAACCGCCGGACCCCCGCGCGCCACGCGACGAGCGCGGCGGCGGCGGACGCGGCGGCGAAGGCCCACTGCACCGCGAGCTCGGTGAGCGCGCGGCCCGGGTCGAGCAGGCCGGTGATGAGCTCGACAGGGAACGCGAGGCTGTAACGGAACGGCAGGACCCGCGCGAGATCGGCGAGCCACGAGGGGAACAGCTCGATCGGGACGAGGTAGCCGGCGAGCACCATGAAGGCCGCGAGGTAGACGTCGAACACCGCGGTCGAGCTGTCGATGACGAACGCCAGCGAGCCGATCAGCGCCATGGTGAAGAAGTTGATCGCCCAGGCGCCGACGAGGGAGACGACCCAGAGCCCGAGTTCGAGAGCCGTCGGCTGGAACCGCTCGCCCGACGTCGCGACGAGCGCGATGACCGCGATGGGCAAGCAGAGCGCCGCCCGGAGCGGCAGCGCGGCGAGGTTCTCGGCGGCGTACGAGAAGAGCGGGTGGATCGGCCGGAGCAGGCGCTGCGAGAGGGCGCCGCTCTTGATGTCCATGTTCATCTCCCAGACGAGCCACGAGCCGGTCAGCTGCCGGACGATGAGGATGGCCAGGAAGTACGCGGAGAAGTCGCGCGGCCCGAAGCGGCCGACCGGCGCGCTCGCGGCCACCGCCGACCAGAGCGCGAGGCTCACGAGCGGCATCGTCGTCGTGAGCATCCAGATCAGCATCTCGGCCCGGTACGCGAGCGCGGCCGCGATCCCGACGCGGAGCAGCGTCGGGAACGCCCGGGCGGCCCGAGAGAACCCGCTCATGACGCCGCCCCGCCCGTCGAGCCCGCCGCCTCGCCTTCCGGTCCCACCGAGGGCTCCACGCCCGAAAAGAGCTCGCGCATCACCTCCTCCAGGGGAGGATCCTCGACCGTGAGATCCGCGATGTCGGTGCGGCCGAGCAGCCAGGACATCGCCTCGCGCAGCTCCGCCTGCGGGACCTGCAGCACCGCGTGGCCAGGATCGAGCGAGAGGACGGCGCCCACCCGCTCGAGGAGCGCCCGGTCGACAGGGTTCTTGAAGTGCAGCGCGATCCGCTTGTGAGGCCGCATGCTGCGGACGAGCGCCGCGAGGTCGCCGTCGTAGCGCAGCCTGCCCTTGTCGATGACGATGACCCGCGGACAGAGCGCCGCCACGTCGTCCATGTAATGGGACGTGAGCACGATCGTCGCCCGTCGCCGCTCGTTGTAGCGGCGGATGAACTCGCGGACGCCGAGCTGCATCGCCACGTCGAGCCCGATCGTCGGCTCGTCGAGGAACAGGATCTCCGGCCGGTGCAGCAGGGCCGCCGCCAGCTCGCACTTCATGCGCTCGCCGAGCGAGAGCTGCCGCGTCGGCTTCGTCGCGATCTCGGCGATGCCGAGGAGGTCTTCCAGCTCACCGAGGGTCTCCTTGAAATCCGCGTCGCCGATCCCATAGATCGCTCGGTTCACCGCGAAGGTCTCGGCGGGCGGGAGGTCCCAGAGCAGCTGCTGCTTTTGCCCCATCACGAGGGTGATCCGCTTGAGGAAATCGGGCTCACGGTGCCGCGGGACGAAGCCAGCGACCTCGACCTTGCCGCCCGACGGGTGGAGGAGCCCGGAGAGCACCTTCAGCGTCGTCGTCTTCCCGGCGCCGTTCGGGCCGAGGAAGCCGACGCGCTCGCCGGGGGCGATCGAGAACGAGAGGTCCTCGACGGCGTGGACGGCCTTGGTGCGGCGCCGGAAGAGCGAGCGCACGGTGGCCGAGAAGCCGGCTGCGCGCTCGTGGACCTGGTACGTCTTGGAGAGCGACTCCACCACGATGGAGCTCGACGCCTCTGCCATGGGCGACGGAGACTAGCACCTCCGTGCTGGAGCTCCCGCGACGGTCGGCGCTCGACCGGCCGATCCCGTGGGCTAATCTCGTGACGCGGGGGGCAACGGCCGCCGGAATTCCCCTATGCCGCAGAGCTTCAAGGACGACACGATCCACGACCTTCCGCTCGCGGCGAGCGGCGCGCGGCAAGCGGCCGACCCCGCGGACGCCGTGGCGACCGGCCCGCGGCAGGTCCTCGCAGGCCGGTACGAGCTCCTCGGGCTGGTCGGCATCGGCGGGATGGGCAGCGTGTACCGCGCCCGCGACCTGGAGCTCGAGGAGCTCGTCGCGGTCAAGGTGCTGCGCCGCGAGCTCAGCGTCGCGCCGGAGGTGACCGATCGGTTCCGGCGCGAGGTGCGGCTCTCGCGCAAGGTGACGCACCCGAACGTGGCGCGCGTCTTCGACATCGGCGAGCACGAGGGCGACCGGTTCCTGACGATGGAGTTCGTCGACGGCGAGCCGCTCGCCGCGCTGCTCGCGCGCGAGCGGCGGCTCGGCGTGAGCCGCGCGCTCGACGTCGTGGAGGGCGTCTGCGCGGGCCTCCACGCCGCGCACCGGGCCGGCGTCATCCACCGTGACCTCAAGCCGGACAACGTGCTGCTCGGGCGCGACGGGCGCATTGTCCTGACCGACTTCGGGATCGCGCGCGCGGTCGCGAGCGGCGAGGCGGGCCAGACGCTGGGCGCGGTCATGGGGACGCCGGCGTACATGGCGCCCGAGCAGGTGCAGGGCGCCGACGACGTCGACGCGCGCGCCGACATCTACGCCCTCGGGGCGATGCTCTACGAGATGCTCACGGGTGAGCGCGCGTGGCAGGGCGACGCGCCGCTCGCCGTCGCCGCGGCGCGGCTCTTCGCCGACCCGCCGGATCCGCGGCTCCGGCGCGCCGACCTGCCCGACGCGCTCGCGCGCGTGGTGCTCCGCTGCATGGCGCGCGAGCGCGACGACCGGTACGCGTCCGTCGAGAGCGTCGTGCACGACCTCGCCTCGCTCACCCGCCCGGCCACGGCGACGCCGCCGGCGTTCACGCCGCCGCAGGGGCGGACGGCGGTCTCCGGGGTGACCCCGGGGGCGAGCTCCGGGGTGGCCGAGCACGGCGGCAAGAGCGTCGTGGTCCTGCCGTTCGCGAACCAGGGACCTGCGTCGGACGCGTACCTGGCCGAGGAGCTGACGGACGATCTCGTCGACACGCTCTCCATGACGCCGGGCCTCCGGGTGAGGCCGCGCGGGGCGCTCGGGCGGCGATCGTCCTCCGAGCTCGATCCGCGCGAGATCGGGCGCGAGCTCGGGGTGCAGGTGGTCGTCGGGGGCTCGGTGCGGCGGCGCGACGGGACGGTGCGGATCAACGCGCGGCTCATCAGCGTCGCCGACGGGTTCCAGCTGTGGGCGAAGCGCTTCGATCGCCCCGAGGCGGAGGTGCTGCGGATCAACGACGAGGTGGCCGAGGCGGTCGCGGAGGCGTTGACGCTCGACGGGGCCGCGCCGAACCGCACGGCGCCGAGCGATCCCGTGGCGCTCGACCTGTTCCTGCGCGGGCGCCACGAGTACCGCAGGTTCTGGCCGGAGCACCAGGAGCGGGCGATCGCGCTGTTCGAGCAGGCGCTCTCGCGCGCGCCCGAGGATCCGATGATCCTGTCGGCCTACGCGCTCGCGCGCTGCCGCTTCTGGTTCTTCACGGACCGCGGCGGGGAGCTGGCCACGGAGGCGGCGTCGCGCGCCGTCGCCGCGGCGCCCGGGCTGCCGGACGCGCGGCTCGCGATGGCGTCGGTGCGGTTCCAGCGCCTCGACGTGGTCGGCGCGATGCGGGAGCTCAAGGCGGCGCTCGCGAGCCGCTCGGGGAACGCCGAGGCGGAGGGCCTCATCGGCCACATCCTGCTCGAGTGCGGCGCCTTCGAGGAGGGCGCGCGGCGCGCGCGGTCGGCGCTGGCGCGCGATCCCGAGGTGGTGCTGGCGGCGCAGGCGCTGGCGCGCGCGTACACGCTGCTGGGCAGGTGGTCGGACGCCGACGACGTGATCCGGGCGCATCCGACGGTGGGGAGCGGATCGGGCTACACCGTCCTGCGGATGCGCCGCGTGCTCTGGCAGCGCGACCCGGAGGTGGTCGAGAAGCTCTCTCAGAAGCGCGTGAGCGAGGCGTTCCCGGACCTCCCCACGCCGTTCGCGCAGGTGATCGACGACCTCATCGAGGGGCGGCTCTTGGACGTCCGGCCCGTGCAGGTCGAGGGCGAGCGCCCGCCCGTCACGGCGCTGCGGCGCACGTCGTTCATCCGGCAGCTCCAGGCGGAGTTCGCGGCCTTCCTCGGCCAGCGAGAGCTCGCGCTGACCGCGCTCGAGCTCTCGCTGGCCGACGGCCTGTTCGACCTGATCTGGCTCGAGCGCTGTCCCGTCCTCGCGTCCCTGCGCGACGAGCCGCGGTATGCGGCCGTCCACGCGGCGGTGCAGCGGCGGGCCTCCGCGGTGGTCGCGGTCTACCGCGAGCGCTGAGGCGCGGCGCGCTGCGAGCGCCGAGGCGCGACGCGGCGCGCAGCTCGGCGCGCGCTCAGCTCGGCGCGCGGAAGAGCGCGAGCACGCCGGTGTAGAAAAGCGCTCAGCTCGGCGCGCGGAAGAGCGCGAGCACGCCGGTGTAGAGGGCGAGCCTCGCCTGGCCCCGGGCCCAGGGAGCGATCTCGAAGCTCGAGTGCATGCCGGCGATCGGGAGGTCGGCGAAGCGCTGGCGCAGGATGCGCGCCTCGACGTCGGGTGTCCCGTACAGGCCCTGGCCGCGCCCGGCGCAGGTCAGGTAGAGCGCGAAGCGGGGGGCCGACCCGAGCGCGCTCCGGGACACCTGCCGGGCGATCCCCTCGAGCCCGGCGCGGCCGACGGCGGCGTCGCGGACCGCGAACGCGAGGCGCGCGCCGGGCCTCGCCTCGTCGCCCAGCAGGAGCCCCCGCCGCGAGGGATCGATGCCGCGGACCGGCCGCAGCACGTAACGTGGCGCTGCCGCCTCGGCGGCGTCGCCGCGGTCGGCGCCCGGCGCGCCCGGCGGATCGAGCTGCGGGTCGGCCAGCGCGGCGAGGATGAGCTGCTGCGCGCTTGGCGGCTCGCCGAGCGTGGCGGTCGCGGCGGAGAGCAGGTCGAGCGCCGGCCGCCCGCCGGCGCGCAGCACGACGCCTCCGCTCGCGTCGTCGATGCGGTGGAAGCCGGAGAGCAGCCTGGCGGCGGTCGAGGCGTCGACGAGCGGCGGCGCGAACCCGGTGATGGCGAGGCCCGTCGCCGGGCCCTCGATGAGCTCGCCCTGCGCCGTCACGCCGATGGCGGAGCCGGAGGCCGTCCCGGCGCCGAACAGGCAAGCGCTCGGCGCGGACAGGGCGGGCGCCTCGATCCGCTCGGGCGCGAACGCCCCGGGCCTGGCGAAGAGGATGGCCGTCGCGGAGCGCTGGCCGACGGCGCGGGTGAGCGCCTCCCCCAGGAGGCGGCTCGGCTCCTCGGCCCGCTCGGGCAGCGCGAAGGGCGTGACCTGCCCGCCGGACCACAGCACGCCGCTCGCGCCGGTGTCCCCCTCGATCTCGCCGCGCTCGCTGAGCACGCCCGCGGCCGGCACGACGCAGGCCGGGACGCCGCGCCAGGCGCTACGGACGAGCTCGGCGACGCCCGAGGCGCGCTGGGCGAGCTGTCCGGAGACGAAGACGACGCCGCCCGACGGCGACGGGACTGCGCTGCGCAGATCGGCCAGGTGCTGGAGAAGGCCATCCGGCCCACAGGTCGCGGAGAAGCTTCGTGCCATGGCTGGCTCGCCCATCCTAACCGAGCCTCCGACCACTCGACAGGCCACGCTGAAGAAGTTTATCGTGCGACAGTCGCGCCGGCGCCTCGGGGATTTCCTCACGGGACGGCGAGCGAAGGACCGGGCAAGCTCGATGAGGATCCAATCATTTGGCCGCACCGATGTCGGGCGCCACCGGCGCGCCAATGAGGATGCGTTCTTCCGGGACGATGAGCTCCGTCTCTACATCGTCGCGGACGGCATGGGCGGGCACGCGGCCGGCGAGGTCGCGAGCGCCGAGGCGGTCGAGACGATCTACGGCATGGTGAAGCGGGGCCTTCCTGCCATCGGCGATCCGAACGAGCCGCTGACGCAGCCCAAGGCGCGCGCCGTGCTGCGCATCCTCGAGGGCGCGATCCAGGCGGCGACGTACATGGTCTTCGCGATCGCCGAGCTCGATCGCGACAAGAGCGGCATGGGCACGACGATCAGCGCGGCGCTCATCGTCGGCGGCGCGCTCGTGACCGGCCAGGTGGGCGACAGCCGCATCTACCAGGTCCGCAACGGGACCGCGGTGCAGATGACCGAGGATCACACGCTGATCGCGTGGCAGATCAAGAACGGCCTCATCTCCGTCGACGAGGCCAAGAGCTCGCCTCACCGCAACGTGATCACGCGCGCGGTCGGCAACCGGGACTACGTCGAGGTCGACACCTCGATCGTCGCCGTGGAGGAGGGCGATCGATACCTGCTCTGCTCCGACGGGCTGCACGGGTATCTCCACGCCGAGGAGGAGGTCGCGAGCATCGCCTCGAAGGGCGGCGACGTGGCGGTCGACCTCTTCATCGACCTCGCGAATCGGCGCGGGGGGCGGGACAACATCACGGCGGTGCTGGTCGAGGTGGGCTGACGCGCCCGCGCGAAAGTCGGCTACGCTGCCCGGATGGCGTTGAAGGACAGACTGGTCACCGAGGGCATGAAGCTCGCCGCGAACCCGAACGTGGCGAAGTTGATGCAGGACGAGCGGTTCATGCGGCTGTTCATGACGGCGATGAGCGTGCCCGGCCGGGTCTCCTCGTTCACCGCGGAGCAGAAGGAGACGTTCGCCAAGGCGATGGGCCTTGCGACCGTCGAGGAGGTCCGCGACCTCAAGCGGACGGTGGCCTCTCTGGAGCGCGAGCTCGCGAGGCTCAGGCGCGAAGGCTGAGCCTCGCGCGCGGTTCGTAGGCGCTAGCCAAGCCTCCCCGCCGCGTTCTCCTACATCCGAACGTTTACGCAGTCGTGGTCGTGGTCGTTTACGTTGTCGTGGTCGTGGTCGTGGTCGTTCACGGCCAACCGTTGACGACCACGACCACGACCACGACCACGTAAACGTTCACGTTCACGTTGGTGACTGATGGGGGGCAGGCGGCGCGGCGCCTCGCGCGCCGCGCCCCCGCGAAGGGTCACTTCGTGTCGCCGCGCGCGTAGATGCTGGCCACGTAGTCGAGCACGTCGCGCGCCGAGACCTCGTTGTACCCGAAGTACTTGATCATCCGGGTCTTGATGATGTCGATCTTCTCCTGCGTCTCCTTGTCGATGACGCTCGACACGAGGGTCTGGAGCTTGATCGCGTCCTTCTGATCCTCGAACAGCTTGAGCTCGAGGGCGCGGCGCAGCCGGTCGTTCGTGTGCCACTCGAACTTCTTGCCGTCGACCGCGAGCGCGCCGATGTAGTTCATGATCTCGCGGCGGAAGTCGTCCTTGCGGTTCTCGGGGATGTCGATCTTCTCCTCGATCGAGCGCATCAGCCGCTCGTCGGGCTCGACGTCCTCGCGGGTGAAGCGGTCCTTCACCTTCTCCTTCAGGGTGTAGGCCTTGATCGAGTCGATGTAGTTCGCGGCGAGCTTCTGGATCGCGTCCTCGTCGGCGCTGATCGCCCGCTGCACCTCGTTCTTGACGATCTCCTCGTACTCGCGCTTCACCATCCCGATGCACTCGGTGAAGCGCTTGCGCTGCTCGTCGTTCGTGATGAGCGAGTGGTGCCGGAGGCCCTTCTCGAGCTCGCTCATGACCATGAAGGGGTTGATCGTCCCCTCGCCGAGGTCGTTGACGAGCGCGTTCGAGATCTTGTCCTGCACGTAGCGGGGGCTGATGCCCTCCATGCCCTCGCGCGACGCCTCCTTGCGGAGCTCCTTCACGGTGTCCTGCGTGTAGCCGGGCAGGACCTTGCCGTCGTAGAGCTTCATCTTCTGGACGAGCGACAGGTTGTGCTTCTTCGGGTCCTCGAGCCGGGTGAGCGCGGCCCACATCGCGGCGACCTCGAGCGTGTGAGGGGCGATGTGCTTGCCGCGGATCTTCTCCTTGTTGAAGTCCTTCTCGTAGATCCGGATCTCCTCCGACACCTTCGTGATGTACGGGATATCGATCTTGATCGTGCGGTCGCGGAGGGCCTCCATGAACTCGTTGTTCAGGAGCTTCTTGTACTCGGCCTCGTTGGTGTGGCCGATGATGACCTCGTCGACGTCCGTCTGGGCGAACTTCTTCGGCTTGATCTTGTGCTCCTGCGACGCGCCGAGCAGGTCGTAGAGGAACGCGACGTCGAGCTTCAGCACCTCGATGAACTCGACGATGCCGCGGTTCGCGATGTTGAACTCGCCGTCGAAGTTGAAGGCGCGCGGGTCCGAGTCCGAGCCGTACTCCGCGATCTTGCGGTAGTTGATGTCGCCCGTGAGCTCGGTCGAGTCCTGGTTCTTCTCGTCCTTCGGCTGGAACGTGCCGATGCCGACGCGGTCCTTCTCGCTGAGCACGAGGCGGCGCACGCGCACGTGCTGCATCACCTTCGACCAGTCGCCGCCGTACTTGTCCATCAGGCGGTTGAAGATGAAGCGGCACGCGGGGTCGAGGTCGCCCTCGGTGCGGACGTGGTGCTGCGCGCTCGAGAGGCCGAGCTCGCGGAACGCGCGGTCGCGCCACGCCGGCGGGACGAGGCGCAGCGGCTCCTCGTGCATCGGGCACTTGAAGCGGGCGCTCTCCGTCCCGGCCATGCCGACGTCGTCGAGGTTCACCCAGTCGAACGTGTAGAGCGCGCCGTCGGGGGTCGTCGAGTAGTGCTCGATGCCCTTCTTGAGGAGCCGGGCGATCGTCGACTTCGACGAGCCGACCGGGCCGTGCAGCAGGATGACGCGCTTCTCCGGGCCGTACCCCTCCGAGGCGGCCCGGAGCACGTGGACGAGCCGCATCAGCGGGATGTCGAGCCCGTACACGGCGTCGGCGCCGCCGTGCATCTCGTCCTTGAAGAAGTTGTACCGGATGAGCTTCTTCTTGTTGTCGGTGTATTCCTCGATGCCGTAGCGGATGATCATGTCGTACGCCCGCTGGAACGCGTTGCGCGTCACCTGCGGGTTCTGGCGCACGATCTGGAGGTACTCTTCGAACGTGCCCTCCCACGCGAGATCGCGGTAGAGCGCGAAGTCCTGCATCGCCGCGATCTTCTCAACCATCCCTGTCCGCAACTCGCCCATTTCGCACCCTTTTTCTCCAGGGCGACCGCGGGGCGGCCTTTGCCGCCGGAGGTGCAGGGACAGATCTCGGCTCGCCGAGCTCCGCCCCCGTCTCGCGTCGCGCGCCCAGGGGGAAGAAGCCAAGCTTAACACCGATCGCGGGGAGGCAAGTCACCGCGCCCCGAGGCGCGCTCCATCATCCGGAACGGGAGCGCGCAGCGGAGCGGCCGGTCGCGCGGGTCGAGGTGTGAGGTGCGAGGGCGACCGCGGGGAGGCGACGTCAGCGAGGCACGGCCCCGCCGGAGCGCGTTCCCTGCGCGCCTCCCCAGGAGAGCCCGCCGCTCTCGACGACGCCGGGCCAGGAGTCGACGTATTCCGACGGCTCGCCGGGGGCGGAGATGTCGATCCAGAAGACGCGCCCGGCGCCGGGGCGGCGCACGTCGACATGGACGAACTTGCTGTTCGGGTAGAAGCCGCAGCCCACGTCGTCGAGCGTGCGACAGAACTGAAATAGCGCGGTGTTCGGGACGCCCATCACGTGGATGTCCATGGCGCGCCCCTCGGCGTGCTGGCTGTGGTGCGTGCCGGACGCCGGCCTGCGCGCGGCCGGCGCGTCGCGCGTCGTCGGCGCGCGCGGCCTGTACCCGCTGAAGATGTGGATCCCGCGGCGCGGGAAGGCGTCGGCGATCTGCTGGAGCAGCCAGAGCAGGCGCGGGTGGACGAGGCGGACCTGGGGCACCCACTCGAGCGCCCGCTGCCAGGTGTCGGCGTCGGGCTCATCGGGGAGCTCTGCGCCCGGGTCCGGCGCGTCGGGCGGACGGGCCATGATCGACAGGCGATCCAGCGCGCCGGGCGCGACGGATCCGTCGCAGCGCACCAGCTCGAAGGCGTCGTGCTGGCCGCCGTACCGGGCGAACTGGACCGGGCCCCTGCGGCAGCGCCAGTCGAGCGGTTGCTTCTTCGGCAGATCCCAGAGCAGATCGAAGCCGTTCGAGGAGAGGCTCGGCCCCGTGGTCGCGAGCACCGGCGGGCCGAGGATCGGATCGAGCTGGCGGAACCACGCCGGAGCGGCCGGATCGAGCCGGAGGGGGCCGGGTAGCTCGAAGGGGATGAAGGGAGAGCCGGCGCTCGCGAACGCCGTGGAGCCGAGGGCAGGGGAGGCGAGCGCGTGCTCGCCGAGCGCGTCCGCGGCGTCCGGCCGCGCGCCGCCCCAGGCGAGCTGCCACCACGGCTGCTCCCGCCATTTCCCGTAGGCGCTGCTCAGGTAGAGCCGGAACGGTCCGGGCCGCTCGACGGCGGCGTTGTGGAAGGCGCGGAGGAGCGGCAGCTCCGGCGCGACCGTCTCGTTCAGGTTGAAGCTCGCGCGCTTCGGCGGCTCGTCGAGCAGGCTGGCGCTGGCGCGCTGGGGGGCGGCAACGAGCAGCGCAGCGAGGCCGAGGGCTGTCGCGAGGCTGTGGACGGCGGCGCGGGACGTTGCCGGCATGGGATCGACGAGGGGTGAGAGTCGGGCGAGGAAGGTAGCTCACCCAGCGGGCGGGCGACCCTGATTTGCCACAAACCGCTAGCTCGGGGGATGAAAACCCACCTGCGGGGGGTGGCTCCCTGGGCGTTAAAGCTTCGCGCCGCGTTCTCCTACATCCGAACGTTTACGTGGTCGTGGTCGTGGTCGTGGTCGTGGTCGTTCACGGCCTATCGTTGACGACCACGACCACGGCCTATCGTTGACGACCACGACCACGACCACGACCACGACCACGACCACGACCACGTTGGTGACCGATGGGCGCGTGGCGCGTGCTCAGGGGGGCGCGGAGGCGCGCGTCAGCCTGTCCCGCACGGCGTCCCACGCGGGATCCTCGGGGACGGCGGCGATGACGATCACGTCGCAGCCGGCGTCCTCGAGCCGGTGCAGCGCGGCGTAGAGCGTCGCGGCGTAGCCAGCGGGATCTCCCGGGAGGAGCTCGGCGTGCGGTCCGGTCGCGGTGCGGCTGCCGTGCTCGATGGCGCCGGCGCGCGCCCCGGCCTGCGCGGCGCGATCGAGCTCGCCGCGGACGGCCTGCGCGGGGACCAGCGCGACCTGCGCGCGGGGGGCGTAGTGGCGCGCGTGGGTCCCCGGGGACGGGGCGCGCTCGGCCGGGGCGGTGATCAGCGCGGCGGCCGCCTGGAGCGGCACGAGGGCGGCGATCGCCTCGGCCGTGACGTGCCCCGGGCGGAGCACCCGCGCCGGCGAGCGCGTGACGTCGACGATGGTGGACTCGATGCCGACGGCGGTCGGCCCGCCGTCGAGGATCGCGTCGATGCGCCCGCCGAGGCTCTTCTCGACGTGCTCGGCCGTGGTCGGCGAGATCTCGGTCGAGCGGTTGGCGCTCGGCGCGGCGATCGGCAGCCCGACCGCGTCGAGCAGGGCGCGCGCGACCGGGTGGACGGGGATGCGGATCGCGACCGTCGGCCCGCCGGCGGCGACCACGTCGGCGACGCGGTCGGCTCGGCGCGCGACGATCAGGGTGAGGGGTCCTGGCCACATGGCGTGCGCGAGCCGCTCCGCGTCCGGCGGCCAGCCGTCCGCGAGGGCGCGGGCAGAGGCGACATCGGGGACGTGGACGATCAGCGGGTTGCCGGGCGGCCTCCCCTTCGCCTCGAAGATGCCGCGCGCCGCGCGCGCGTCGTCGGCGCGCGCGCCGAGGCCGTACACGGTCTCCGTGGGGAAGGCGACGAGCCCTCCGCGGCGGAGGATCTCGGCGGCCCGTGCGATGGATGCCGCGTCAGCGGCGAGCCGCTCGGTTCGCATGCGCCGCGGTCCATGTTGCCCGGGCGCGCGGGAGGCAAACGAAAAGCGATCCCCTCCGGCCGCTCGTTTGGATGCCCCCCCGCGAGGTCGCGATCTGGGGCAGAGGCTCCTCTCGTGAGCCGACGGCGAGGTCGCGATCTGGCGCGGAGGCTCCTCGTGAGCCGATGGCGAGGTCGCGACCTGGTGCGGAGGCTCCTCGCGAGCCGGCGGCGAGGTCGGGACCTGGCGCGGAGGCTCCTCGCGAGCCGGCGGCGAGGTCGGGACCTGGCGCGGAGGCTCCTCGTGAGCCGATGGCCTGGTCGCGACCTGGCCACTTGTATGAAAAGATCCATTTCTTCAGATCGGGACCGGCCTCCGGGGCCGAAAAGATCCTCCGCGATAGGTCGTGACCTGTTCGCGGCCTCGCAAACGAGCGCCGGCGCTGGTCGTGACCTTTGGCACAGGTCCTTTCTCGACGTGCACGCACCAGGGGCGCCGTATCAATCGTACAGATCCATTGGCGCCGTCGGTGCGCTCGTATCGGAAGGGTGGGCAGCTCGCGTCGCCTTGGAGTTCCAGCCGCCGGTCCTCTGGGTGTACTGGTTCCACCCACCAGGAGTCCGGCGAGGGATCCGGAGAGAGATTTCAACGCAAAGTCGCAAAGCCGCAAAAAAACAAACTTCGTACATCCTTGCGTCTTTGAGCTCTTGGCGTCTTTGCGTTGGAATCCTCTTTGCTCGCTTCTTTCGCGCGCCAAGGACGATTTGGAAGCAAAGCTGGACCGCTACACGTAATGCGGCACAGCCGGGCCAGGCGCCGGCCAGCTTGCGGCAACGCGTGCTGCCCGCTTCATGCGGGGTTGCGCTGCTGTGCCTGGCGCGTCACCGAGCTCGCCGCGCTCAAGGGCCTGTCGCGCGGCCGAGGGAGCGGCCGTCGCCGTCGGCGTCGATCCAGAGCGGCGCCGTCATCGCGAACGGCGTGATCTCGCCCGGGTCCCCCGCGAGCACCGGCTCGAGCGAGCGCCGCCCCCGGACGATCGCGACGACGAAGGTGTCCTCGGCGACGGAGATCGCGCCGTGCGCGCTCTGCCCGGGCCCGCGGTCGCCGCGCGCTGCGCCGGCGCGGGCGTCGGGCCGCGGCGCTCGTCGCCCGCCGCCGGCTCCGAGGACGACGGGGATCGCGATCTCGTCGAGGAGCGCGCCCGCGGGCGTGGTGCGCGCGCCTTCCAGCGGAATCGGCGCGCCGATCGCGACGCCGCCGACGAGCACGTGGAGCTCGCGCGCGTCGACCCACGGGGCACGCTCGACGCGGATCGAGAGCGAGAGCGGCCCGCCGCGGGACCCGCGCCGCGGCGAGGCGACGCCGCCCTGGCGGGTGTCGCCGAGGCGCATCGTCACGAACGGCCCGTTCGTGATCACCACGTCGCGCCGGCGCCGCAGGCCCGCGACGAGATCGGCCACGTCGAGCCGGCCCGGATCATCGTCGGCCACGGCGACGTACGTGCGCGGGTAACCCGCCTCCGCGCCGTGCAGCCCGTGGCTGTCGCTGGTCGCCGTCGGCGTGACCGGGTGGGACGCGCGGAGCAACGCCCAGAGCTCCTCGAGCGCGCGGTCCCGCGCGGCCGCGTCGCGCCCGGTCCAGACCTCGACGGCATCGACGCCGGCGCCGTCTCCGACGATCTGCGCGAGCTGGCTCGGGCCCTGATCGGGCGCGACCTGCGGCGCTCCGGATCCATGCAGCGGTGAGCCGCCGCCGTGCTGCCGGCTCACCTGGACGACGCGCTCGCCGGGCAGCGCGCGCACCTCGCGGAGGATCTCGCTCGCGGTCTCGTCGACCCAGCTCAGCGCGCCCTCGCGGGGCGCGGCCGCCTCGCTGCCGAGCGGGAACAGGCTGAGGCTCCCGAGCCCGGCGCCGCTCCGGCCGCCCGTGAGCTCCACGCCCGGGAGCATGCGCAGCCTCGTCTCGAGCCGCAGGGCCGCGACGTCCGGCCGGAGATCCGAGGCGAGGTTGTGCTCGCTCGCCACCGCGCACTCCACGCCTTCCGCCGCGCTCCAGAGGAGCCGCAGGGCCGAGGAGACGCCCGCGTCGGCGCTCCGCGCCGTGTGCTGCCGGAGGTCGCAGGCGATGTAGCCCGACGTGTCGACCACCCGCTCCAGCGTGAGATCGAGCCGCGACGTACCGCCGTCCGTGACGTCGACCGTCGCCTCGGTGAGCGCGTACTCGGGCCCGCGCGACGCGACGACGCGGACTCGCCCGGGAGGCAGGGAGACATCGAGCTCGCCCATGAGCGCGAGCCGGGGCGGCGAGAGCGCCTTGCCGGTCGCCGCGTCGAAGAGGCTGACCTTCGCCGGCGCGAGCGGATCGAGGGGATCGGGGGCCGCGGCGGGCGCCGAGGCGCCGCCCTCGCGCACCCCGAGGTAGAGCCGGCCGGCGCCGGAGAGCGTGAGCCGCGCAGGGGCCATCTCGCCTGCGCGGATCCGGATCCGCGCGCTCCCCAGCGCCCGGCGGCCGCTCCCTTCGAAGCCGACGAGGTAGAGGCCGGGCGGCGCCTCGGCGGCGAGCGGCGCGCTGTCGCCGGTTCGCAACCACAGATCGAGCGCGGCGGCGGGCGGCGCGGCGCCGTCCTCGGCGATCGGCGTCAGCGTCACCTTGCCGGCCAGGGGCGGGAGCGGCGCGCCGCGCCCGTCCACGAGCGCGAGCGCGACGCCGCCGGGCGCGCCGCCGCCCAGAAAGAAGAGCTCCGTCTCGACGGCGAGCGAGTCGCCGCGCGGCGCGACCGCGAGGATCCGCTGGTACGCGGCGCGCCCGCCGGGCGGCAGCGCGGCCTGCCGAGCGAACGTCACGTCGCTGAAGCCTTCGCCGCTCCGCGCGCGGACTTTCGCGCCGTCCACCGGGGCGAGCGCGTACGCGACGCCGGTCCCGACGCCGGCCAGGTACGGCGCCTCGAGCTCGCCGCGGAGCCCCGGCGCCATGCCGGGCGCGACGTGCTCCGCCGCGCCCCAGTGGACGACGTCGCCCAGGTCGAGCGCCTCGACCGGGCGGTCGCCGTCGTTCTGGAGCGACGTCGCGATCATGACCGCCCGGTCGCCCGGCCGGAGCGTGTAGCGGGTGGTGACGGAGAGCGCGCCGCCGGCGAGATCGCGCCCGCGCACCTCGCCGCGCGCCTCGATCCAGGCGGCGCCGTCCTCGCCGCCGCCCGTGGTGATGTCGCGGTAGATCACCTGCCGCGGCGGCGCGCCGAGCCGCGTGACGATCTGCCCGAGCTCGTCGCGGCGCGCCCGCGCGTCCGCCGCGTCGATGAGGTTGCCGCCGCTCTCGGCGAGGCCGGCCCCGGGGCCGAGCTGATCGACGACCACGGCGATCGCGTCGTTCTCGAGCACGTAGTCGCCGGGCCGCCCCGCCGCGAGCGGACCGGAGAGCGCGTCCGCGGGCCCCGTGATCCGCCGGACGCGCGCCGGCTGCGCGGCGCCGCCGTCCCTCGGGCAGAGATCGCCCTGCTCCGCGCCGCCGCGGCCCCACCGGCAGAGCATCCCGAGGCGCTCGACGGCGCCGGAGGACACGACGACGCTGCCGCCCTGCACGGGCGGCGCGCAGGTCGCGGAGGCGAGCGCGAGCGCGCAGAGGCTCGCCGAGCGGAGGGCGTGGCGCGCGGCGCGCCCCGCGCGCGCGGGGCTCCTGGGGGTGCGGTGGCTCTCGGGCGAGCGGGTCATCGGTCCTCTTCCGACTCCGATGCGCGGCCGCGGCGCGGCTTGGGTCAGGAGCGCTCGGTGGCGAGGACGAAGAGGGCGGCGAGCCCCAGGCCGACGCCGAGCGCGCGGCGCGCGGTGAACACCTCTCCGAAGAGCAGCGGCGCGAAGAGCGCGGCGATCGCGATGCCGCCGGCGAACACGATCGGTCCCGTCGCGGTCACCGGACCGCCGATGCGGAGCGCCATGAAGGTGAGCGTCGCGACGCCGCTGATGCACAGGCCCGCGGCGCAGGCCCAGAGCACCCCCTGGGCCGACGGAGGCGTCTCCGTGCCAGGGCGGAGGAGGAGGAAGACGAGGATCCCGACGGCCGCGGTGCCCTCGAGGCACAGCGCGCCAAGGGCGTCTCCGACCCGGCCTGCCGCCGCGCGCAGCATCAGGTAGTGACCGGCCATGCAGAGCGCGGCGAGGAGGGCAGGGACGTACCAGGCGGACATGTCGTGCGTCGCAGCCTACTCGTCGTCCACCATCTCCGGGTAGTCGCCCGGCGCGAGGTTGTCGAACCGGGTGCACGAGGAGGTGAACCGCGTGAGCACCTTGCCCGTCGGCCCGTTGCGCTGCTTGGCGACGATGAGCTCGGCGATGCCTTTGTGGTTGGTCGTCTCCGGGTTGTAGTACTCGTCGCGGTAAATGAAGATGATGTTGTCGGCGTCCTGCTCGATCGCGCCCGACTCGCGGAGATCCGACAGCTGAGGGCGCTTGTCCTTGGTGGTCCGCGTCTCGACGGCGCGGTTCAGCTGGGAGAGCGCGATGACCGCCACCTTGAGCTCCTTCGCGAGCTGCTTGAGACCGCGGGAGATCTCGCTGATCTCCTGCTCGCGGCTGCTCACGCCGTCCCGCCCCTTCATGAGCTGCAGGTAGTCGATGACGATGAGCCCGATGCGCCGCCCCGAGCTGCCGTCGCTGGGCGGCCGATCGTACTCGGCCTGGATGCGCCGCACCTTGGCGCGCAGCTCGAGGAGGGAGATGGCCGGCGTGTCGTCGATCCAGATGGGCAGGGTGGACAGGAACGAGGCGGCCTCCGTCAGGCGGCGCCAGTCGTCGGGCTGCAGGAAGCCCTGGCGGAGCTTGCCGACGTCGACGCGGCCCTCGCTGCAGACCATACGTGTCGCGAGCTGCTCGCGGGGCATCTCGAGCGAGAAGACGGCGGCGCCGAAGCCGGGATCGTGCCGCTCGACGCCGTGCCCCGACTGGTCGGGCCCCGGGGAGCTCACGGTGCGCGGCGACGCCACGTTCACGGCGAGGTTCAGGACGAACGACGTCTTGCCCATGCCGGGGCGGGCGGCGATGATCGAGAGGTCACCGTCGTGCAGGCCTGCCGTCTTGGCGTCGAGCTTCTCGTACCCTGTCGAGATGCCGGTGATCCGGTCGCCGCGCTCGGCGGCGGCGGTGATCTGCTCGAACGCGGCCTTGAGCACCTGGGCGATCGGCTGGGTCGCCGTCCCCTGGGGCGTGCGGGCGAGCTGGTAGACCGCCTGCTCCGCGCCGTCGATGTACTCCTGCACCACCCCGACGTCGCCGTACCCCTCGGCCGCGACGCGCTGGCACGTGGCGATGAGCTGCCGCACGCGCCATTTCTCGTAGACGACCCGCGCGTGCGCCGCGACGTGCGCGACCGCGGGCGTCGCGTCCGCCAGCTGGGCGAGGTACGCCGCGCCGCCCACCTGGGCGAGGCGCTCCCGGTCGCGCAGCCACGACGCGACCGAGACGATGTCGATGGGCGTGCCGGCGGCCGCGAGCTCCTGCGCGGCCTCGTAGACGCGGCTGTTCGCCTCGCTGTAGAAATGGTCCGCTTTCAGGATCTCGAGCACCCGATCGAGCGCGTCGCGGTGCAGCAGGATGGCGGAGAGCACCGCTGCTTCGGCGTCGAGGTCGTGCGGCGGCACGCGTCCGGCGACGATGGGAGGCTCGATCCTCTGAGGCCGCTGGCCTCGGCGCTCCATCATTCTCATCATCCGTGCTTCTCCTCCCCACCGATTCCCCCCATCCCGCCCCGAGCTTTTCCACAGGTGCCGAAATGGGCGACGCCCCGGAGAGGAAACGTTCCTCCGGGGCGTCGGGTGCAGGGTTGATTTCCGTCTACCAGAACATGGGCAGCCCTGAGAAGGGTTTCTGTTTGCATTGCAGTGAGCGTTCGTGCGGTGGGCATCCCAATGCTGGTTCCACGTCGAGGGGGCGCTCTTCCATGACCGGAGGCATGGTCGGAGGCTTGCTCGGACGCTTTCGAGGAGGCCTCGTCGGCGGCCGCTGCCGAGGGGCCTCGCGGCGAGGCGCCGACGCCGGCGGCGAGGTATGGAAATTGAGCAACCCCGGTCTCATCGCCATTTCTTTTCGCGCTTGACTCAGCTGCGATGACGCTTCGCGCCTCGGCGTGAGCCATCGCGGGGAGCCGCCATTGTGGATCACAAAACACGCCATACAAGGATTGAGCCCGCCGAGGTGGTCTGCGTCGGTGAAGCGCTGTGGGATCTCTATGCGCCCGAAGGCATTCCGCTCGAGCAAGCGAAATTGCTGCGCCGTGTGCCGGGGGGCGGGGCGGTGAACACCGCGACGGCGCTCGTCCGGCTCGGCATACGGTCGGGGCTGTGCGCCGCGCTGGGCGATGACGCGATGGGGCGCGGGCTCAAGGACGAGGTCGCTGCGGCCGGCGTCGACGTGGGACGGCTCGCGCTGAGCGCGGCGCGCACAGGCCTCATGCTCGTGGCGATCGAGCGCGGCGAGGCGCGCTTCGCGGGGTACAGGCAGGGCGAGAGCGAGGCGCAGGCGCTCGCTGCAGCGATGCCCGAACGATGGCAGACCCGGGTCGTACACTTCACCGGGATCGCGCCGGTGCGCGGGGCGAGCGGCGCGCTCGCGCGGGCGGCCGCGAGCGCTCGCCGCGAAGGGTGCGCCGTCTCGGTCGACGTCAACGCGCGCCCGCGGATGTGGCCGCGCGCCGAGCGCGCCGCGTCCGTCCCCGGCGCGGGGGCCGGTGCCGCGTCGGCTTCCGACGCCGGCGCAGGCGTGCGCGGCTGCTTCCGGCTGTTCGGGCAGGCGGACCTCGTGAAGTGCAGCGCCGGCGACCTCGACGTGCTGGGGACGACGGCGCGCGGGCTCCGCGAGCGCCTCCGCCCCGAGGCGACGCTGGTCGTCACCGATGGCGCGCGGGAGACGCTCCTGCTCGGCCCCGGGGGCGAGCGCGCCGTGGCGCCGCGCCCGGTGCGCCCGCACGATCCGACGGGCGCGGGCGACGCCTTCTGCGCCGGGATGCTGGCGAGCCTCGTCTGGGAGGGGCGAGCGCGGTGGGGGGACGCGGCGCTCATGCTGCGCGCGGTGGCGCGGGGGCACGACGTCGCGCGGGCGTGGGTCAGGCGGAAGCGCGGCTGAAGAGGGCACGCCGGCGCAGCGGGAGAGGGAACTCGGCTGAAGGGGGCGCGCCGGCGCAGCGGGAGAGGGAGCGCGGCTGGAGGGGAAGCACGGGAGCGCGGGCTGAGCCGCGCTCCCAGGCGCTGCGCTACTTGGCGGAGACCGTGACCTCGACCGACGCCGTGATGGACGGGGCGAGGCGGATCACGACGGGGTGGGCGCCGAGCGACTTGATCGCGTCGGTCTCGATGCGGCGGCGGTCGACGCTGAAGCCCTGCGCGGCGAGCGCCTCTTCGATGTCGCGCGCCGTGACCGAGCCGTACAGCTTGTCGCCCTCGCCGACCGGGCGGCTGATCGTGAGCTTGACCTGGTTGAGCTTGCCCGCGAGCTGCTCCGCCTCGGAGCGCGTCTTGGCGGCGCGCGACTCGGCGACCCGCTTCTCGTGCTCGATGCGGGACACGTTCTCGGCGGTGGCGCCCACCGCGAGGCCGCGCGGGATGAGGTAGTTGCGCGCGAAGCCGGGGCGAACCTTCACGAGCTCGCCGCTCTTGCCGACGTTGTGGAGGTCCTCCGTGAGGACCACATGGATGTGGGTTGCCATGATCGACCTCCTACGCCGTGACGGTGAACGGCAAGAGCGCGATGTTGCGCGCGCGCTTGATCGAGAGGGTCACCTTGCGCTGGTGGCGCGCGCAGTTGCCGCTGATGCGGCGCGGGACGACCTTGCCACGCTCCGAGATGAAGTACTTGAGCGCCTGCGGGTCCTTGTAATCGATGACCAGCGCCTTGTCCGCGCAGTAGCGGCAGACGCGCTTCCGGCCCGTGCGGCGGCGCCCAGGGGCGTCGGCGTTCAGGTCGGGCGTGCGCCCGAAGTCGCGATCGTCGTAGTCAGCGCCGCCGTTGCGGCCCATGTCACTGTTGCGGCCGTTCATAGCTCAGCTCTCCTCCTCGTCGGCGGCGCCTTCCGCCTCAGCCTCTTCGGCATCGTCGAGTTCGCCCGCCGGGGCCTGCTCGGAGCTCCGGTCGATGCGGCGCTCCGGCTCGATCAGGCCGAGCTGACGCTCGCGCGAATCGTCGCGGTCGTCCTCCAGCGGCGTGAGCTCGAGGCGCTCGAACTTCACGTCCTCGTCGGCGATCGTGACGCCCTCGACCTCGACGTCGTTGCGCACGAGCACCGTCTGGTACTTCAGCACGCCGTCGGAGAGGCGCAGGTTGCGCTCGACCTCGGAGACGACCTTCCCGCCCCCGAGGTACTTCAGGTACACGTAAACGCCGCGGCGGTGCTTGGCGATGTCGTACGCGAGGCGGCGGCGCCCCCACGTCTCGACCTTGGTCAGCCGGCCCGACTCGCGTCCGACGACCTCGGCGAGGCGCGACCCGATCCGCTCGGCGCCGTCGGCGTCGATGTCGGGTCGCAGGATGTAGATCGTTTCGTACTCTCTGGCGCGCCCGGGCGCCGTTACCTGTCGGCTCATTCAGTCTTCCCTCTCGGCCAATGGCCCCGGGGCGGTGCCCCGGAGCGAGGAAAGGAACAGCCTGTCGAGCGACGCACCGGCGAGCTCGGCAGGCTGTTCCGTAGAGGATCAGGGCTTCTGCGTCGGGGGGAGGGGACCCTTCCCTTCCTTCGCGGCGGGGGCTGGCTCCGTCGACCCATCCCCCTCGCCCTTCTGCCTCTTGCCCGGCTTGGGCCGGGTGTTTCGGACGTTCATCGCGGCGTCGAAGCCGCGGGCGGCGACTTCTAGCACACTTTGGACAGCTTGCTTCAAGCAGTCGGGCAGGCTCGCGCGCTCGACGGCGTCGAACCCCGACAGGACGTAATCCGCGACCTCGCCCCGGAAACCCGGCGGCGGCCGTCCTACCCCGAGGCGGACGCGCCCGAAGTCGCCCGTCCCGCCGTGGGAGATGATCGAGCGCAGCCCGTTGTGCCCCGCGTGCCCGCCGCCGACCTTGAGGCGAACCGTGCCGAACGGCAGGTCGAGCTCGTCGTGGAGCACGATCAGCTCGGAGGGCGCGACCTTGAAGAAGGCCATCGCCGGCTGCACGCTGCGCCCCGACTCGTTCATGTAGGTCATCGGCTTGAGCAGGATCGCCTGCTGTCCGGCGATCTCTGCCCGCGCGTGGACGCCCGAGAACTTCTCGCGGAACGGATCCGCCCGGACCTCGTCGGCCAGCGCGTCGATGGCCATGAAGCCGACGTTGTGCCGGTGAGCAGCGTATTCCTTGCCGGGGTTCCCCAGGCCGACCACGAGCAGCATGACGAGCTGGTTCTGCTGAGTCCCCGGAATTGGGCAGACGATGCAGGTGAGGCAGGCGAGGAGCGGGGCAGGGCGGGCCGCGCGCGCCTCGCGGTGCGGAGGCGCGAGGCGGCCCGCTCCCGGATTACTTCTTGTCCTTCTTGTCGCCGCCCGCGGGGGCCGCGCCCTTCGCGGGGGCAGCCGCGCCGGCGGCGGGCGCAGCGGCCGCACCAGCGGCCGGCGCGCCGGCGGCGGGCTTCGCCTCTTCCTCGGGGCCAGCCTTCTCGGGCGCGTTGACAACGGCGATCGTCTGGTCGTCCGCGAGGAGCGTCTTCACGCCCTCCGGCAGCTTCAGCCCGCTGGCCTTGTACGAGTCACCCAGGTCGAGCTCGGTCACGTCGATCTCGATGAACGACGGGATCTTCTCCGGCAGGCAGCGCACGGGGATCGTGCGGAAGATCTGCTGGAGCACGCCGCCGGTGACCACGCCCTTCGGCTTGCCAACGCAGCGGAAGGGGATCTGCACGTCGACGGGCTGGTCGAGCTTCACCTGGATGAAGTCGGCGTGGACGAGCTCCCGCGAGATGGGGTGGTAGTCGTAGTCGCGCACCATGACGGTGAGCGTCTGGCCATTCTCGATGGCCAGCTCGACGACGGAGTTCTTGCCGTGGTCGGAGCCGAGCACCTGAAGGAGCGCCTTCGGCGAGATGGCGACCGACTGCGGCGCGAGCTCGCGCCCGTAGGCGATGGCGGGAATCTGTCCGGCGCGGCGCAGGCGGCTCGACGCGCTCTTGCCGCTATCCTCGCGCCTCGTGGCGTTGAGCTTGATGATGTCCATGACGACGGCTCCAGAAGTGATCCGGGTGTCCGCGGTGCGCGGTCCACCCCGGCGTAGGGTGCGGCGCTATAGCAGAACGGAGAAGAGAAAGTCGAGCCTTCGTCCGCCGGAGGGCGCGTTTTGTGTCTTTTGAGTGTTCTGGCGAGGGGGCGCGGGCGACCTGCGTCGCCGGTGCGTCCCGCCGCCGAACGCGCGCGGCCGGTCAGACGAAGAGCGAGCTCACCGAGTCCGAGTGATGGATGCGGCGGATCGCCTCGGCGAGCAGCCGCGCCACCGAGACGACCTTGAATTTACCGGAGGCCCTCGCCTCGTCCGAGAGCGGGATCGAGTTCGTCACCACGACCTCGGTGAGGGGCGAGTCCTTGATGCGCTCGACCGCCGGGCCGGACAGGACCGGGTGCGTGGCGCAGGCGGCGACGCTCCTGGCGCCCTGCTTCATCAGGGCGTTGGCGGCGTTCACCAGGGTGCCGGCGGTGTCGATGAGGTCGTCGAGGATGAGGCAGTGCTTGCCGGCCACCTCGCCGATGATGTTCATGACCTCGCTCTCGTTCGCCCGCTCGCGGCGCTTGTCGATGATCGCGAGCGTGCCCTGGAGGCGCTTCGAGTAAGCGCGGGCCCGCTCCACGCCGCCCGCGTCCGGGGAGACGATGACCACGTCCTTGCCGTAGTGCTCGCGGAGGTGGTGCTCCAGCAGCGCCGGCATCGCGAACAGGTGGTCGAACGGGATGTTGAAGAACCCCTGGATCTGCCCGGCGTGCAGGTCGAGCGCGACGATCCGGTTCACCCCGGCGGCGACGATGAGGTCGGCGACGAGCTTCGAGGTGATGGGCGTCCGCGGCGCGACCTTCCGGTCCTGCCTGGCATAGCCGTAGTAGGGGATGACCGCCGTGATGGAGCCGGCCGAGGCGCGGCGGAGCGCGTCGACCATGATCAGGAGCTCCATCACGCTGTCGTTGACCGGCGAGCAGGTGGGCTGAACGACGTAGGTGTCGACGCCTCGGACGTTCTCCTGGATGACGCAGAACGTCTCGCCGTCCGAAAAGCGCGACACGCGCGACTTCCCCATCGGTTGCTCCAGGACCTGACAGATTTCCTGGGTAAGCGGGAAATTGGCGTTGCCGGAGAAGATACTGACTCTCTTGAACACGGCGCGCCTCCAACCCGTTTCGGGGAGCGCGGCTCTATCAGTCGGCCATGGGCACGTCAAGCGACTCTGTACAGCGATCGCTTGGCTGTACGTGCGTATCGTGACGGGCGGCGCTGTTCTCGCCTGCGTCCACCCGCATTTCGTTCGGCGCTGCTTCGGGTTAGGTAGCGGCTGTGGAGTATTTTGCTGCCGCCGCTTCCGGGCAGGGCGGGCGCGCCGCGGCCGGGCCGCGGGGTAGCCTGGTGATCATCGGCAATTTCGACGGCGTTCATCTGGGGCACCAGGCGCTGCTCGCCGACGCGGCGCTGGACGCGGAGCGGCGGGGGCTCGAGCCGGTGGCGCTCACGTTCGCCCCGCACCCCGCGAGCGTCCTCGGCCGGACCCCGCCGGCGACGCTGACGGCGCTGCCGCGCAAGATCGAGCTCATCCAGCGCGTGCAGCCGACGATCCGGGTCGACGCGGTGACGTTCGACCGCGCGTTCGCGGCCCAGACGCCGGAGGAGTTCGTGCGGCGCGTGCTGCTCGATCGGCTCGCGGCGCGCGTCGTCCTGGTCGGCGCGAACTTCCGGTTCGGCCGCGGGCGCGCCGGCGACTTCACGACGCTCGGGCGCCTCGGCGAGGATCTCGGCTTCGAGACGCGATCGCACCCGCTCGTCGGCGACGCCGAGGGGGCCTGGTCGAGCACCCGCGTCCGAGCGGCCCTCGCGCGCGGGGATCTCGAGTCGGCCGAGCGGATGCTGTCGCGCCCGCACATGCTGTCGGGCGTCGTCGCGCAGGGGGCGAGGCGGGGCCGGACGATCGGCTTCCCCACCTGCAACATCGACGAGATCGACGAGGCGCTCCCGCCGTTCGGCGTGTACGCGACGCTCGTCGATCGGGTGACCTCGTCGGGCCGCGCGATCGCGCTCGCGCGCGGCGTGGCCAACCTCGGCGTCCGGCCGACGGTCGAGGCGTCGGGGCAGGCGCGGCCGAACCTAGAGGTGCACCTCTTCGACGTCGACGAGGATCTCTACGGCGCGGCGCTGCGCGTGCACCTGATCGCCCGGCTGCGCGAGGAGCGGCGGTTCTCCGGGCTGCCGGAGCTCAAGGCGCAGATCGCGCGCGACGCCGAGGCGGCGCGCGCGCGGCTCGCGTCGATCAGCGCGGATCCGGCGGCGGAGGGGGCGTTTCGCTGAGCGGTCCGGCCAGGGTGAGCGAGCGTCGGATGTGGTAGCGTCGGCGGCGATGGAGCGCCGGGAGCTCGACGGGCTGACGCGGGAGGAGCTGATAGCGCGCGCCGAGGGGCTCGGGGTGCCGCGGCCGCGCCTGCTCACGAAGGTCGAGCTCATCGACGAGATCGTGGCGCGCACCGCGCAGAGCGAGCCGGAGCGGGCCCGCCTCCGCGGCTTCCTCGGGCGGGCGCGCGATCTGCTCTCGCGCGTGGTCGAGCGGGGCCTGCACATGCCGGAGACCGCGCGCGCGCTGCGCGGCGAGGCGCCGCCGGAGCAGTGGCCGCCGCCCCCCCCGCCGCCGCCGCCGCGGTCCACCACGACGCTCGCCGAGATCTATGCGTCCCAGGGGCACACGGATCGCGCCATCGCGGTGCTCGACGAGATCCTCGCGCGAGCGCCGGAGGACGAGGATGCGCGGCGGCTCCGGGAGAGGCTCATCGAGAGCGCGCCGCGCGGGCAGGGGGCAGGCGCGGAAGCGCCGGGCGTGGACGCGGATGCGGAGGATGCGGAGGATGCGGACGCGGAGGATGCGGACGCGGAGGATGCGGACGCGGACGCGGAGGATGCGGATGCGGACGCAGCCGCGAAGGATGCGGACAGCGCCGCCGCGGAGGCTTCCCCTGCTCCGTTCGCGCGGGACGATGGCGCGACCGAGCCTCGCGGGGCCGCGATCGCGAGCGAGCACCAGGGGCAGCCCGGGCCCGTTGCCGGAGCGCCTGGCGACGTTCCGGTGCAGCTACCGCGAGATCCGTCGCCTGCAGGTGTCGAAGCGCCGGCGTCGCCCGTCGCCCCAGGGGTGGCGCTGGGTCTTGCGGCGGCCTTGCGCGACGAGCGCGCGGAGCTCCCGGCGCGGTATGACGTCGACGAGATCGTCGGTATCGCGGTCGATCACGAGACAATCTACCTCTACTGGGAAGTGCGACCCAGGACGCTCGCGCGAGCGCGGGCGCGTCGCCCGGAAGGGCAGCTCGCCATCCGCGTCGTCGCGGTGATGCCGAGCTGGGAGCGGCCCGTGGTCGAGCAGCGGGATCTCGCCATCGACGCGCTCTTCGGCGACATGTTCGTGCGCGACATCCCGTCCGGCGCGAACCTCCGCATGTGCACGGGCTGGCTCGCCGGCGAGGTGTTCGAGCCTTTCGCGGTCGGCCTCGAGGTCGCTGTGCCACGCGCGTTGCCGGTTTCGCCGAGGCCGCCCTCGGAGGAGCCTCCGGCCTCTGTGCCGGCGCTGACCGGTGAAACCTCGGAGGAGCGTCCGGCCTCTGTGCCGGCGCTGACGGGTGAGACCTCGGAGGAGCGTCCGGCCTCTGCGTCGGAACTGACAGGTGAGATCCCGCCGGGCAGCCCCAGTGCGTCGATGAACGTCGCGGAGCGAGACATCGAGGGCGACGTCGGCGATGCGGCATCCCCGGCGCTTGACGCGATCGCCGCGGGGACGGCGTCCCTGTCGATTCCAGGTGCCCGCGGAGAGCACGGCGAGCCTGTCGCCGTGCCCGGCGCGAGCGGAGGCTCGGTGACCACGGCGCTGCGGGCGTCGAGCGCGCAGGTCGCCAGCGATGACGCGGAGGTCGAGGCGGCCGCGGCGGCGGTCGTCACGAGCAGCGACGTGGAGCCCGCTGCGCCGGCCGCGACCAGCGACGTGGCCGCCGAGGCTGTCCGAGCGGCCGCGCCTCGCGGCCTCGAGGCGGTCGCGCCTGGGCGCAGCGCGACGCTCGTCGCGGAGCCGACGCTCCCGTTGCCCGACCAGGCGCCGGCGCGCTTCGCCTCGGGAACGGCGCCGACGGCTGAGGCGATCGCGCAGGCGGTCGCGGCGACCCGCGGCGCGGCGAGCGAGGGACCAGCCCGCTTCCCGTCAGGAACGGCGCCGACGCCGGAGGCGATCGCGCAGGCGGTCGCGGCGACCCGCGGCGGTTCGAGCGAGCTGCTCCGAGGAAGCGGCGGGAGCGCGGGACCTCACGCCAGCGAGGCGCTCCGGCGCACCAGCGCGGAGCGGGGCCTCTCCCCGGGCAGCGGGCCGCGCCTTGGCGCCGATCGGGGACGATCCCTGGGCGGTGGAGCGGAGCTCTGGCGGAGCTTCGCCACCCGGGCGCGCCCGCCTTCCCGGGGCCGCTGAGCGAGCCGGTCGACCCGCACGCAACTCGCGATGCGCGGCGGTCGACCCTCTTCGCGTGCACCCGAACCACCGATCCATCGCAAGCTCCGCTCTCTTCCTCCTCGGCGCGCTCGCCTGCGCTCTGCTCACGCCGCGCGCACGCGCGGAGCTCCCCCTCGATGACGAGCCCACGGCGCTCGACCCGCGCGTGGACCGCCTCGACACCGCACCCCACGAGCTCTGGGCTGCGTCCCCGGGCAGCGCGCAGCCGCTGTGGCTCGCTGTGGAGCTCGGGATCGCTCGGCTCGAAGGCGGCCAGCGCTCCCTCACCGGCATGCTGCTCGCGAGCATCCCCCTCGAGCGGCTATCCACCCGCTCTGGCGCGCCGCCTCCGCCGTCCGCCGTCGCCGAACCTGCGGCGCCTCGGCTGAAGCCTGCCCCCGTGACCCCGAGCCCGCCACGCGCGGCGCCGGAGAGCGAGCTCCCGGAGCCGCCTCCGCCCGCGCAGCCAGCCGAGGCCGAGCCGCCGCTCCCGCTGCCGGTCCGGGTCACGCCAGCGATGGCCCGCGCGATCGTCGAGGCGGCGCTGCGGCGATCCCGCCTCCTCGATCCCGAGGCGCGCATCGACGCGATCGCGTCGCGCGCGCGGACGTCGTCGCTCTTCCCGGAGCTCCGGCTCCGCGTCTCGCGGCTCGTCGATGAAGCCGAGAGCCTGGCCCCCACGGAGTACGATCCGACGCGAAGGACGGCGTCCGGCGGCACGAGCCTGTGGCTCGAGGCGCGCGCGACCTGGCGGCTCGACCGGATCGTCTTCGCCGACGAGGAGATCGCCCTGGAGCGCCTCCGCCGCGAGCGCGCCGAGCTGCAGACGAAGCTCACGGCGCGCGTGCTCGAGCTGCTCTTCGCGTGGCAGCGCGCCGTCGCGCTCGCGGCCGATCCGGGACAGAGCCCCGAGGAGCACCGCACCGCGACGCTCGCGGCGCTCGAAGCGGAGGCGACCCTCGACCTGCTCACCGGCGGCTGGATGACGCGGTGGCGCGCTGCGCGCGAGTGAGCCCGCGTGCCTCCGCCCGCGCAGGGCGCCCGCGCGCTACAGGATGGTCTGCGAGAGCGTCACCGCGCGCCTGCCGGTACCGGCGTCTCCGTCGGGATCGGTCACCGTCACCTCGATTTCCACGACCTTCCCGAGCAGCTCCTCGATCTTCCGCTCGCCATCCAGCCGGAACCGCAGCCCGGCGAGCTTGCAGAAGCCGCCTTCGTCGGGATCCAGGGTGAAGATGACCTCGAGCGGCTCGATCGCATAGCCGAGCTCGGGCACGAGGCCGTTCACCACGGTGAGCGAGCCGGACCGGCGGAGGTTCTTGAGCCGGATGGCGACGAAGATGTGGTAGCCGCCTTGCGGCCCAGCCTCCACCTGGACCTCGTCGAGGTCATCGAGCGGGAAGTAGTCGGCCTGCCCCTCCCCGACGAGGACGACGGGCTCCTCCCCTGGGGCCGGCTTGCAGAGGTCCGGCTCGGCGTCCGCGTTCCACGAGGTGGTGTAGGGCTCGAGCTGCCGGGGATCCACGTCGGGGGCGCTGCAGCCGCCGGCCACGCAGGTCTGCGGCGCCGGGCACGTGGCCGCCCCGGGCGCGACGACGCACTCCCGCTCGAGGCGCACCCGGAGCAGCAGCGTGCGGCCGCCGATCACCCGGGTCGACGCGGTGCGGGTGAGCAGCGGCCTCTCGGTGTCCTCCGGTCCGAACGCCTCCAGGGAGATCTCCACGGCCGCGCCGTCCTCGAGATCGCTGAAGAAGAACTCCCGCGGGAAGAACAGCTGCCCGTTCTTCTGCGCCAGCGCGTCCTCGTGGACGACGTGTCCGTCGACCCGCAGGACGACGCGCAGCAGGTCGATGTCGGCGCCTGCGCGGAGCTCGCTCGTCACCCCGAACACCACGGTCCCGGTGGTGGGCCCCGCAGCGCCGCAGCCTGCGACGAGCAGGGCGCAGAGCGCGAGGGCGGCGAGCAGGAAGGTGCGGATGTTCATGGCGGCCTGGCCGCGAGGGGCGCGGCGCCCGTCGCTCCATCCTCGCGGCGTTCGGTCCTCCTGGGCCATGCCGACGGCGTGTGCGGCGCGCTGCTGCCGGGCGCAGCGCGCTACTGGATGCCCTCGATCGCGGCCAGGAACACGTCCGGGCCGACGAAGTCGTTGAAGCGCTTCCGCTCGGCGCCGGTGGAGTCGTACAGCACCACCGTGGGCAGGCCGACGACCTTGTACTTGCCCTTCACCGCGTCGATCTGCGGATCCTCATCGTCCGTCGCGTCGACCTTCACCGCGACGAAGTGCGCCGCCTTGGCCATGACACGAGGATCCGAGAAGGTCTCCTTCGCGAGCTGCTTGCAGGCGCCGCACCACTCCGCGGTGAAGTCCACGAGCAGCGGGCGTCCTTCCGCCTTTGCCTTGGAGACGGCCACCGGCTCCTCGTGCAGCCACGTGAGCTGCGGCGACGCGGCCTCGCCGGCCACCGCCGACGGGACGGGCGAGGCGAGCTTCGGCAGATCCAGGCTCGCGATGAGCAGGAAGCTGCTGGCCACCGTGAGCGCGATCCCGACCCCCTTGCGGGCCTTCACGCCGGCGCCGCCGTCGTCCCAGGAGAGGTGCACCGCGCCGAGCGCGAGGCCGACCGCGACGAGGCCCGCCATGACGGCCATGAACTGCGGCGTGGGCTGCGCGAGCGACGACAGCGCCGGGAAGGTCGTCTTCAGGAAATAGAGCGCGACGACCATCATCACGATCCCGAAGAACGACTTCACCCCCAGCATCCACTTGCCGCCCTTCGGCAGCGCGAACGCGAACGCGCCGACGAGCCAGAACGGCAGGCCGAGCCCGAGGGAGAAGGTGGCGCCGACCAGCGCGCCGAGGCCGACGTTCTGGGTCTTTCCGATCCAAAGGATGATGCCCGTGAGGACGGGCCCGGTGCACGGCGCGGCGACGAGGCCGCTCACCAGACCGAGCAGGAAGGCGCCGCCGTAGCCGATGCCCCCGACCTGCGAGAGCCGCTGCATCAGGGTGTCCGGCAGCGTCATCTCGAACGCGCCGAACATGGACAGCGAGAGCGCGATGAACACCGCCGCGATGCCGACGATGACCCACCTGTTCGAGAGCACGCCGCCGAACAGGCTGCCCGTGAGCGCCGCGACCACGAGCATCGTCGTGAAGAGCACGACGATCCCGAGCACGAAGCTCGTCGAGAGCAGCATCGCCTCGCGCCGGGACTTCGCCTCCCGCGCCCCGAAGATGCTCACCGTGATGGCGATCATCGGGTACACGCAGGGGGTCAGGCACGTGAGCAGCCCGCCCCCGAGCGCGGCGAGCGCGGCGAAGAGCGGGCCGGCCTCCAGACCGCGGGTGAACAGGTCGCGCTGATCATCGGCCAGCGCGAGCGCCGGGGACGCGAGCGTGGCGAGCGCGACCAGCGCCGGGAGCGCGGGTCCGAGCGCGCCTCGCGCGCCACGTCGGACACCCGCCGGCGCGGCGCCGGCGCTTGCCTTGAAACGAGTCGAAGCGGTCATCACGAAGGTTCTATAGCAAAGCGATCGGGGTCGTGCGGCGCGCCGTCCGTTCAGGCCGGCATCAGCGCTCCGCGAGGGACGCGAGCGTCCGGCGCGCCGCCTCGATCTCCGCGCCGAGCGCGATCGCGACCGCGGCCCTCCCCGAGGTGCTCCGCTGGACGAAGGCTTCCAGGTATTTCTTGGCCTCGTCCCAGCGATGGTCGAAGTAGGCCATCTGCCCGAGCACGAACCGGCCGTAACCCTGGCCTGCCGGCACCTCCGAGAGCCGATCGATCAGCGCGCCGAGCCCCTCCACCGCCTTGCCGCTCTCGCACTGCACGACGGCGAGGTGGCCCTGGTAGAGCGGCTTGTCCCGCGTGCCCCAGCGCGCCGCGCGCGTGAGCGCCCCGATCGCCTCGTCGTACCGGCGCGCCAGGTGATACACGCTGCCCAGCGTCCACCAGTGGAACGCCCTCCGGCTCGCCGGCCCCGTGCGCGCCGCCAGCCGGAGGTGCCCGACGGCCCCCTCGATGTCCCCGAGGGCCTGCTTCGCGCGCGCCGCGTCCTGGTGGGCGACGTCGCTCAGCACGCCGAGCGCCAGGATCTGCTCCGCCACCTCGGCTGCCCGCTCGAAGCGGCGTGTCTCGAAATACGCGAGGTAGAGCTGCCGCAGCAGCATGGCCTGCGTCGTCCGGTCGAGCGGCCCCCGGAGCGACAGGCCCCGCCGCGCCCAGAGCGCGCGCGACCGCGGGGTCGCCGCGCCCAGCGCGCGCCGCAACATCTCCTCCGCGGTCAGCGCCGCCGCGGGCGCGCGCCGTCGCGGCGCATTGCTGGGCCGTTTCTCTCGTGGAACAGGGGGGCCAGCGTCATTCCCGCTGCCCGCAACGGACTGCGCCGTCGCTTTCGTGCGTCGTCGCGTACCCCCGGAGCCCGTACGGACGGATCGAGCGCCGCCCACGCTGTCACCGTGCTCGCTCGCCTTGCGCACAGAAAGCAATCCTAACAGACCTGCACACGCGTTCCAGCAATACGCGACGTTTCCATCTTGACTCGGGCCCGGTGGCGGGCGGGTGGGCTGGTCGTGGACGACGGCCGGTTGCCGGCTGGGGTTGGTCGTGCGTCACCGCGGGCTGTCGGCTTCGGCTGGACCTTGTTGCGCCCCATCGAGCGTGGCGCCATCGTCGCGGCCATGCGTCGCCGTCCTGGCTCAACTTCCCTTCAAAGGAGGCGGTATTCCGTCTCCACGGTCTCCGGCAACCTGGGTCGGGTCCTCAACCTGGGTCGGGTCCTCAACCTGGGTCGGGTCCTCAACCTGGGTCGGGTCCTCAACCTGGGTCGGGTTCTCAACCTGGGTCGGGTTCTCAACCTGGGTCGGGTTCTCAACCTGGGTCGGGTCCTGGTCCTCAACCTGGGTCGGGTCCTCAACCTGGGTCGGGCCCCCATCCCCTCCTGGCCCGCGCCATGCTTGGCCTTGCTCGCCGGCCTTCTGCTTCTGGCCGGGTGCGGGCACCCGGCGAGCCGCGACGAGTGCGAGGCCATCTTCCGGAGGAGCGCCGAGATCGAGCTCCGGGCGCAGAACGTCGTCGACCCGAAGATCGTCGAGGAGCGCACGGCGGCGGTGCGGGACGCCCGCGGCAAGGAGCTCATCGACAGGTGCGTCGGGCGCCGCATCACGGACGCTGCGATGGTGTGCGTCCGGCAGGCAACGACCCCGGAGCAGGTCGATAAGTGCCTGGAGTGACGCGCCCCGCGACCCGCGCCGATGTCCTGGCAACCCTGGCGATCGTCCTGCTGGTGTTCGGTATCCTCGTGGGGCGCGCCGCGCTCCGCCGCGCCGCTCCGCGCCCGTCCGCCGAGGCGTGCGCCGCGCTCCTCGATCGGTACGTCGAGCTCGTCCTGCGCGCGGCCAACCCCGAGCCCGCTGCGTCCCAGGTGGCCGAGAGGACCGCAATGGCGCGCGAGGCCGCCGGCGAGCGCGGCTTCGTCCGCTGCGAGGCCGACCTCACGCAGGCGGAGGTGGCGTGCGCCCTCCAGGCGGGAACTGCGGACGACCTGGAGCGCTGTCTGCCCTGACGCGACCAGCGTGCGGCCCGCGGAGGACCAGCCCCGACATGCTCCCCCACCGCGGAGGAACGGCGGAGGAGCGGCGAAGGAACGTGAAGGGACGCCGGCGCGCTGCGAATCGTTCCGGGCGCGCCGCGCTGTGATAGTCTCGGCCGTGGCGAGCGCTCCCCGCTGGCGCGATCTCCTCACCTCCCCACCCTCGGATTGCCTGTCGTGAAAGCCCCGTCGCCCTTGCTCGGCTTCAACAACAACGTCCGGCATAAGGGGCGGTTGTTCCACATACAGACTGAGGACTCGGGCATTCGCCATCCTCACATCATCACGCACCTCTTCGCCGACGGCGGGCGCATCCTCAAGACCACGAAGACCTCGTACGCGGAGCACGTCGGTCAGGCCTCGCTCGCGGAGACGGTTCGCGGCCTCATGAAGGAGCAGCACAAGGCGATGTTCATCGCCCTGCGCGACGGTCACTTCGACTACCTCTTCGATGACGCGGCCGCCCCGCCCGTGTCCGCGGGCGCCGTCGCCTCCCCGTCGCATCCCGAGGCGAGCAAGCCCGCGCGGGCGTCGTCGCCGTCGTCGCCCGAGGTGACGGGCGCGCCGAAGCCGCCCCCGCCTTCCCGGCCCCTCGCGCCGCCCGTCGTACCGCCCGTCGTGCCCGAGGCGTCGCCGCGCCCGAAGCCGGCAGCCGCGCCCACGCCGGCGCCCAGGCCCGCCGCTCAGCCCGCAAGGCCAGCGGCCGCGCCCCTCGCCGCAGCGCCGCGCCCCCCGGCGGCCGAGCCGGCGCCCGCTTCGGCCAGCGGGCGCCCCCGGCTCGAGCTCGATCCCGTCGCGCTCCAGGCGCTCGGCAGCGGGCGCGCGGCCAGCCCGCTCGCCGGCAGGGCCGTACGCCCGGCGTCGCCCCCGGAGATCAAGCCCGAACCGTCGATCGATCTCGATCTCGACGCGCTGGAGCGCGCCGCTGCCGAGGCACAGACGCCGTTCTTTCAGCAGATCCAGGACCTCCCGCCGCCGCCTGCGTCGGTGATCGGGCGGCGGGCGGAGTCCGCGGCCTCCGGCGCCGGGGTCTACAGCAACGTCCATCCCGAGCAGCCCATCGCGCCGCCCGCGCCCCAGGTCGCGGTCGAGCATTTCTCGGGTGGCCCTGGCTCCGGCCGCTACGCGGCCTCGCGCCCGGCCAGCATCTTCGCGACGAACCGGCCGGCGGAAGGCGCATCGATCTTCGGTGAGGACCTGATCAGCGAGAAATCGCTCGACGAGGTGATCCTCAGCTACCTCGCGGAAGATCTCGACAGCCCCCCGGAGAAGAAATAGCCGGGCTGCCGCCTGGCGTGGCGGACGTGTGGAGCAGGTGCGTGGGGGGCAGCGTGGAGCGGGTCGGCAAGCAGGTCGACCAGGCGGTGGTCACCTGATGAGACCGGATCGGACCGCAGACGACGCCGATGGAAAGCGTCGCAGGGGCGCGACCGTGGCCCGCATCTGGCTGCGGCCGATGTCGTATCTCCTGGGCGTCAGCGTCGCGACCCTCGCCGCCGTCCACCTGCTGGACGTCGCGCGGCTCGAGAACGCGCACCTCTCGCTCTGGGAGGTGTTCGCGCGTATGTCGCCGGGCGACGCCGAGCACATCATGAGCGGCATCGGCGAGGTCATCGCCGCCATCCTCGGCATCGTCATCACGGTCGCGTCCATCATCGTGCAGCTCGCCGCGAACCGCTACACGCCGCGGATCACCGAGATGTTCTTCCGCGACCGGACGAACATGGTCGTGATGGGCTTCTTCGTCGTCAGCGCGGTGTTCTCGCTCTGGGTCAACTTCTCGATCCGCGTCGGCGGGGGCGGCCCGACCGAGGACGTCTTCGTCCCCGCCTACGGCGTCCTCGTCACGATGGCGCTGCTCACCGCGAGCCTGCTCATGATGGCGCCGTACTTCGGGTACGTGTTCGACTTCGTCGAGCCCGACAACGTGGTCCGGCGGATCAAGACGAGCGGCGTCGAGCAGGCGCTCCGGCCCGCCGGCGGCGAGAGCGACGGCGAGGTCGACGAGCGGCGGGTGACGGCGCTCTCGTCGCTGGAGCAGCTCGCCGACGTGGCGCTCAACGCGATCGACCAGAAGGACAAGGGGATCGCGTCGAAGACGATCGACTCGCTGTCGGAGCTCGTCGTCGCGTACCTGCCCCACAAGGCGACGCTCGACGCGCGCTGGTTCCAGATCCGCGATCGCCTCGCGAAGGACACCGACTTCGTGAGCATGAACGCCGAGGCGCTCGGCAAGCTGTCGACCGCGCGGACCTGGCTCGAATACAAGGCGCTCCGCCAGTTCTTGATGGTCTATCGCGAGGCGCTCACGGCGATGCCCGACCTCATCACGCGCATCGCCATCGACACGCGCTACATCGGGCAGACCGCCATCGCCGCTGGAGACCGGGCGGCCGTCGCGGTCGTCGTGAAGTTCTTCAACACCTACATGCGCAGGTCGCTCAACGCGAAGGACATCGCCGCGGCCTACAACAGCCTGAACCAGTACCGCTACCTCGCGGAGGAGCTGCTCAAGGCGGGCTGGGGGGACGAGGTCCTCGAGATCGCGCGTCATTTCAAGTACTACGCGCAGACGGCGCACGCGATGGGGCTCGCGTTCCTCACCGAGACCGTCGCGTTCGATCTCTGCGTGGTCAACGAGCGCGCGTACGACCTGCACGCACCTGCCCGGGACGAGCTCCTCCAGCTCTTCCTCGAGGTGGACAAGGAAGCGGAGCTCGATCAGCAGGAGCCGTCGCTCCGCGGCGTCCGCAAGGCGCAGGTCAAGCTCGCCACGTACTACCTGCAGAAGGGCGAGGAGGGGCTCGCGCGGAAGATCTACCGCGACATGCGCGACGAGCGGCCCGACAGGCTGCGCTCCATCCGCGCGGAGCTCCTGGCCGTGACGAGCAACGAGTTCTGGGAGATCAACGACCGGGGCGCCGTGTTCGAGTACATCGAGCCCGAGCGGCGCCAGCTCATCCACCGCTTCTTCGAGTGGTTCCCGGCGACGACCATGCGGGAGCCGATCCGCGAGGAGCACACGCAGGAGTGAGCGAGGAGTGAGCCGCGCCCTCTCGGTGAGGCGGGACCCAGTCCACGCAGGCTGTATCTGCGCCGGGCATCGACGCGGTGATTCCGGCGGCGCGCGGGCGGCGGTAGGATCGGGCATGCCTTGCTTGCACCCTCTCCACCCCGAGCAGGAGGGCTAGCCTCGACGGAGTCGAGATCGAGCGCTGCACACCACGAGATGCCCGCCTCCCGCCCGCGTCGCAAGAACGCCGAGTCCGATCCGCCGCCGGAGCTGTTCGCCGGCAAGTACCGGCTCATCCGGATGCTGGGCAAGGGCGGGATGGGGGAGGTATGGCTCGCCGAGGAGGGGCCTCCCGACGCCCGGCGCCACGTCGCGCTGAAGCGGCTGGTCCCGAGGCCAGGGCTCGGCGAGAGCGCGAGGGAGTCGTTCTTCGCCGAGGCGCTGGTGATCGCGCGGCTCGATCACCCGAACGTCGTCCGGCTGGTCGAGTTCGGGGAATTCGAGGGCTCGGTGTACCTCGCGCTCGACTACATCGACGGCCCCGCCCTCGATCGCGTGCTCAAGAAGGCGGGCGCGTTCTCGCCGCGCGCCGTGGCGTACATCGGCCGGGAGATGGCGAGGGCGCTCGAGGCGGTGCACGGCCTGTGCGAGGACGAAGGGCAGAGCTACGCGGTCGTCCACCGCGACGTCTCGCCGTCCAACATCCTGATCGGGCGGGACGGCCGCGTTTGCCTGACCGACTTCGGGGTCGCGCGGATACCGGGCCTCGCGGACGAGCAGTCCGACAGCAGCGTGTTCAAGGGGAAGCTCCCGTACATGCCTCCGGAGCAGGCGCGCGGGGAGCCGTTCGACGGGCGCGCGGACGTGTTCTCTCTGGGAATCACGCTCCTGGAGGCGCTGCTCGGCAGCCGGGTGCGCAAGGCCGAGACGCAGCGGCAGCTGATCATGGGCGTCGCGTCGATGCCGATCCCCCGCGCGCGCGAGCTCCTGCCCGACCTGAGCGCGCGGCTCTCGGCTGCGCTCGACGCGGCGACCGAGTTCTCCGTCGACAAGCGGACCGCCAGCGCGGGCAAGCTGGCCGGCGATCTGGAGCATGTGCTTCGCGAGATGGGCCACGGCGCCGAGCAAGAGGCCCTGAGCGAGCTGAAGGAGCACGTCGAGGCTTACATCGCGAGGACAGGCTCGCTGAGCGGCGCCGGCTACCGCGCCTCACCGTCGCTCCCTCCGGAGAGCGCGCCGAGACAGAGCTCGCCGGGCGTCGGGCGAAAGGCGCCGGCGGTCGCGACCACCTCCGCTGACCGTAGGTCGGTCCGCCCGTCATCGCCCGATGGACGGCGCAGCGTGCCTGCGGCGGGCCGGAGCGATGCCCCGCTCCCTCTCGGCACCGCGACGGGCTCGCTCTCGGTGCAGTACCTCGATTTCGACGGCCCGGACGAGGTGCCGCAGCGCCCGCTCCTGCACGCGATGTCGACGACGCCGGAGGGGGAGCTCCAGCGAGGGCTGGGCGCGGTCGAGGCTGCAGACGGCGTGGCTTCCACGATGAGCAGGCCGCCCGCCGCGAACAGGCCGACCGGAGCGAGCAGGCCGACCGGAGCGAGCAGGCCGGCCGGAGCGAGCAGGCCGCCCATCGCGAGCACGCCGCCCGTCGCGAGCAGGCCGCCTGGAGCGAGCACGCCGCCCGCAGGCAGCGAGCCGATCGCGGCGCCGGCGGTTCACACCGGCGGGGAGGTGGCGCCTGGGGAGGAGCCCGCGTCTACCGGGCTCAGCGCCGAGCAGCTGCGGCGCAAGCGGACGATCTTCTATGCAGGGCTGTTCGTGCTCGGGACGCTCGCGACGATCCGCCTGATCTTCGTCTCCTACTGCTAGCGCAGGTCGAGCTGCGCGCCGCGAGCGCCTGGGCGACCCCGTCAGGTCTCGGCACGGAGCCGTCTCTCGTCAGCCGCTCTGGATCGCGCGGAGCACGGCCGCCTCGTTGAGCGCGTGACGGCCGCCCTGGAGCGAGGCGAAGCCCGTGCGCGCGAGCGCGGCGAGCGCGTGCGCGGCGCGCCGGATCTCGACCTGGCTGCGCGAGCCGGCGCGGGCGGCGAGCTCCTCCGCGGTCAGCGCCGCGCCGCGGGCGAGCAGCTTCGCGGCCAGGGCGACGTGCGGCACGGACCGGGGGGATCGGCGCCGCGCGTGGCTCCTCGCGGCGCTCACCATCTGCTTGACGCCGCGCACCTCGAGCATCGTGTTCGCTGGCATCGCGAGATCCCGGAGCGACGGAGAGGCTGGCTTCGCGATGATCTTCACAGCCGGGCCGCCCGACGCCGCAGCGGGCGGGAGCGCGGGCGCCACGGGGACGCGGTCCACGGGCGCGCCGAGCGCGGGAGCCGCGGGGGCGCGCGGAGCGGCAGCCGCGGGTGCGCGCGGGGCGGCAGCCGCCGGCGCCTGCGCGACCTCGTCATGGCCGACACGCGCCACGATCTCGCTCTGGATCACCACCTTGACGACGCCGGCCACCTGGAGCGCGGTGCGCAGCCGCTCGGCCTCGGCCTCGGCGGCTCTGCGCGCCTCGTCGGCCCGGGCGAGCTGCTGCTGGAGGCGGCGGATCTCGGCCCGCAGCGCGGCGCTCGGATCCGGGCCGTGCTGGCTCGCGCTCTCGGCCGCGAGCGCCTCGCGCAGCTCGTCGATGAGCGTGCTCAGCGTGGCGTCCGCGACGCGCGGCGCGCCGCCGGGCTCACCGGTCCAGCTCGGCGCCTCGCCGCCGTGGGCCGTGTGGCGGGCGCGCCAGCGCTCGAATCGCCCGGCGGCGGGCAGGAAGAACTCGCCGGCCGGGAGCGCGCGGAACTCCTCGAACGTGTGCCCGTTGACGAGCGCCTTCACCGCGTCGTAGTCGCGCTCGATCTCGAAGCCGCCGATGGCGGGGAAGTTGAGCTGGCTCATGAGCTCCTTCGAGACCGCCTGCGTGCGCTGGCTGGCGACGACGAGGAGGACGCCGCGCTTGCGGCCCTGCTTGGCGAACCGGTGCAGGAGTTCGGAGGTGAGCGACGCCCCCGATTGAGGCGCGAAGACGTGCACCTCCTCGATCACGAGGGCCGCCGGGGCGCGGCGCTCCGACAGGAGGACCCAGAGCCGCTCTAGAAATGGGAGCGCGGCCTCTTGCTGGGAGCGGTTCGTCGGTTGATCCGACAGATCGACGATGAGGCCGAGCCCTTCGCCGAGCACCCTCGCGAGCGCGATCTCCGCCGCGCGCTCGCCGGAGGGCAACGGCAGGTCCGCGTGGGCGCCGCCGAGGACGAGGACGCGGAACCGCTCGCGCAGCGTGTAGAGCTCCCCCTCGGGATCGATCGCGACGATGGGGATGCCGGCCGCGAGCAGCTCCTCGCAGAGGACCCCGACGCCGAAGCTCTTGCCCCGGCCGGACGAGGCCCAGATGCCGACGCGCAGCCCGGTGCGCGCGTAGTCGGAGAGGTCGAGCTGGAAGCCGTCGCAGAGGGAGAAGATCGGGCTCACTGGGTCGCTTCGGGCCGGGGGTGGGATCGGCGCGCTCGGTGGAAGACTGTAGGCGAGCGCGCGACCGGGCGGGAGGCGAGGGCAGCGTCGCGGCGGAGTCGAAGGCCACGGGGCACGCCGAGCCTCTCTGCGATCGGGTGCGACGCGCCCCGCGGGCTCATCCGCGTCGTTCGGCTCGTTGCGGCGTAATTCCTGCGTCTCGTTCGCCTGCCCAGCGGCTGCACCCGGACCCCACGAACCTGCACCCCGCTTCACGGAGGAATCGAGACCGTCGGATAGGCGACGTGATCAACGCCGACATCGTCCACAGGTGTTGTCTCGAAGCTCCAGGTCCCGCCGGGCGGGATGTCGGCAGCCGCGCTGCTCGTCGCCATGCCCAGCGGCCGTCCGACGCGATTCACCGGGAAGACCGTTATCTTGGGGTCACTCACGGCCACATCGAGTCGGTTCTCGAGCGTGCCCGTGTAGGCGCTCCCGGCGCCCCTGCGGACGGTCTTCACGTCGCTGACGGTGACGGCATCGACAGGGACCACGTCCACGGTGAAGGCCGGAAACCTATGCTGCAGATACCCGAGCTCCTCTATCACGAGCTCGCCGGGAAGATCCGTTGAGCCAGTCATCGCAATCTCGCCCGGAGCGATGCAGGGAATCATCACGCCAGAGCCGTCGTCTATCCGATAGAGCCGGCCGCTGAGCAAGCTACCGCCCCAGGTCGTCACGAGCTGATCGGCCTTGTCGATGAAGTAAAACATCAGGCCGGCGTCGCAGGACGGGCTCTCTCCGTCGTTTCTGACAGCGGCGTAGAGCTCGGGACCCGTCGCCCCCTGCACCAGGGTGAAGGCAACCAGCTTGAGCCCGGCTCCTTCCTCGTCCATCTCGGTGCTGGACAAGCCCGCCGGCACGAAATGCAGGCCCCCGCCGGGGTCCTCGTCTTTTCCGCCCCCGCCCGTCCCCGAGCCGCTCGAGCCACCTCCCGCCTCGTCGCCGCCCACGCCTCCGCTGCTCGCGGTTCCGCCGGCTGGCAGGAAAACTCCACCGCTCCCCGACGAGCCGCCACTGGCAGTATCCCCGCCGCTGCCGGGTCCGCTCCCGGCAGTGCCCGCCCCATCATCGAGGGCGCTCCCCGAGCATGCGAGAGAGAGGGCAAGAGCGACAGCCCCGATGACGACCAAGGACTTTGATTGCATCCGCGCCCTTCCCATCGACCGCGTCGACGACGTCGCGAGCCAACCCGGCTATCCGGGCCAGAAATGACCGCCCTCACCGCAGATGACCCGATTGGCGTGGTGGCCCTCACGTCGGGTGATGCGGCGCGTTGTCCACGAATGAGGGTCAGAATGCCATGGTTGCACATTTGGGGACCTACTGGATTCGTGAGGTCTCTCCACTTCGTGGCGGCCCCGCTCGCCGAAGCGGCCGAGCAGAGCATGTTTATGGCTCCGATCGCGCCGCCGCGCCGCGTCGCAATGACGCGCCTGACGGCCCCTGCAGTGGCTCGCGGGCGTCGCTGTTCCGCAGGGAACTCGGCGTTCGCGCGCCTCTCGGGCAGCTTGTCGCGGTCGAAGCGGCATCAGCGCGCCGCTCGTACGCCGGCGTTTCACTCTCACGTCTCCAAGAGAAGCCGTCGGTCAGGTGCGCGTGATCTCGCGGATGGCGACCTCCGGGTCGACCCATCACTTTTGATCCGCTCCCATGATCACTCGGGCGCGGACCGGGAATAGTGAGGTCATGCGAACGTTGCGTCAACTATCGTACATTGGTACGACAACATTTTTGGCGTCATTAACCTTCCTCGCTGGCTGCACTGGCGAGATCGCATCCGGTGAGGATGAGGTCACCGGCGGCGGGAATACCACCGGCGGCAGCGGCAGCGGCAGCACCGGTTCGGGGGGCACGGACGAACCCGACAACGGTCCCCCCGAGGTCTGCATCCCCGGCATCCCGATGACGACCCAGATCCCGCGGCTGCTGAACCGGCAGTACGACAACACGGTGCGGGATCTCCTTGGCGTCACCACCGTCGACAGCAAGCTGCCGTCCGAGCAGCTCGTCGACGACTTCGACGGCCCGATGACCCCGGACGCGTGGCGCCTCTATCAAGAGGTCGCCGAGAAGATCGCCAAGGCAGTGATGGCCGGGCCGAACAAATCCAAGTTCATCAGCTGCGACCCTTCGGCGGCCGGCTGCTTGGAGCAGACCATCAAGACCTTCGGCCGCAAGGCGTTCCGTCGCCCGCTGACCGATCTGGAGGTGGCGCGATTCCAGAAGCTGGGCCAGATTACGCCGGCAGGAACGCCGGCCGAGGTCGCCGAGGCAACGCTGGTCGGCTTCCTCGTGTCGCCCTCGTTCATCATGCTCCCCGAGCTGGCGACCGACCAGGACGCGTCGGGTCAGGGCATCAAGCTGTCCAGCTACGAAGTGGCGACGAAGCTTTCGTACCTGCTCTGGGGCTCCGCTCCGGATGAGGTGCTGAGCGCGGCGGCCGACAACAACGAGCTCCAGACCAAGGAGCAGATCCTGGCCCAGGCGCAGCGAATGATCGCCGTGCGCGAGAAGACCGGGCCGCTCGTGACGTCGTTCCACCGCAACTGGGCGCAGATGAACAACGGAAACGCCCACTGGTGGAAGATGGATCACGACACCGAGACGTATCCGCTGTACTCCGACGCCGCCAAGCCCAGCTGGCAGGCGGAGCTCGACTCCTTCTTCGAGGACGTCGCGTTCGAGGGCGGTTCGTTCGACGACCTCCTCCTCAGCAATGTCGCCTTCGTCAACAAGGACAACGCGGCGATCTACGGGCTCGATCCTGCGAGCTACGGCACCGAGCTGACCAAGGTGGAGCTGGACGCCAACGTGCGGCCGGGCTTCCTGACGCGCGTCGGGTTCTTGAGCTCCTACGCGGGCTACGACGCCACGAGCCCGATCCTGCGCGGCGCGTTCATCTCGGTGTACCTGCTCGGTGTCAATCCGGGGCCGCCCATCCCCGGCGCAACCATGCAGACGGTTCAGGGCGACTTCGCGACGCAGCGCGCGCGCATCGAGAAGCTGACGGAGCCTGCGACCTGCAACGGCTGCCACTCGATCATCAATCCGCCGGGATTCGTGATGGAGGGCTTCGACGGCATCGGAAAGTTGCAGACGACCGATCCGCTCGGTGGAGCGATCGACGCGAGCGTCACGACGAACACCATCGACTTCGGCGACGGTAATGTGAAGGAGATCTCCTCTCCGTTGCAGCTCATGCAGGAGATCACTCAGCTCAAGAAGGCCAAGCAGCTCTACGCCGAGGCGTGGGTCTCCTACGCCTTTGGGCGGGATCCGAACGGGAAAGATAAGTGCGTCGTCGATCAGATCGACACCAAGCTGTCTGAGGGTGGCTACAGCATTCTCAACCTGCTGGCCGATCTCACTCAAGCGGATTCCTTCCGCGTGCGCGTCCGCGAAACGCCGTGAAAGCTGAGGAAACTTGACCATGAGCAAGCAACTGAACCGCAGAATCTTCCTTCGTGGCCTGGGCGGAGCCGCCCTGGCTGCGCCGTTCCTCAGCTCCGTGTGGGAGCGCGACGCCAAGGCCCAGAGCGCTTCCGGTGGGAAAGCGTTCATCGTGATGTTCACCCACTACGGGTGCGTCACGAACAAGTGGTTCCCCACGAAGACCCAGGGTGAGCTGACGGCTGCCGATCTCGAGTCGACGAGCCTCGCGGCCCTCGCTCCCTATGCGAAGAAGCTCCTCATGCCGCGCGGCATCCGCTCGATGAACGAGTGGACCTCCAACATGAAGCGTGGACAGGGGAACGACTCCCACACGCAGATCGTGGGGTCGTTCTTCACCTGCCAGCCGGTCACTCCGAACAGCAACGACCCGTTCAGCTTCAACCAGGCGACGAAGTTCAACGCGAAGCCTGTCGGTCCTTCGCTGGATCACGTCATGGCCCAGCAGCTCAGCCTGCAGGGCACGCCGTTGCTCATGGCCACGGCTGGCCAGAACGACAACTCCCAGTCGGCGATCTCCTACTCCGCCGCCGAGACCATCTACAGGGGCCTCAACGCGTCGCAGGCCTTCAGCAGCCTGACGGGCCTCTTCCAGGCGGGGCAGCCGATGAATCCGGACACCTACGCGACGCTCCGTGGCAAGAGCATCCTCGACCTCGTCAAGGATGATCTGCAGACGCTCGAGCGGTTCGATATGAGCCAGGCCGACAAGCGCAAGCTCGCAGCCTGGAAGGAGCTCCTCAACCAGACAGGGACGGTCGTGGCCTCCGCGCAGTGCAGCGAGGAGCTCGGCGTGATGCTCGGTGCGACGTCCGCGAACGCCTCCAAGGCGGCGGGCGGTGGCCTGGGCGTCGACGTCCTCACGACCAAGGTCTCCGGCGATCTGGATGGAGCGGATATCTATTCGGCCATCGCGGCGCTCGCGGCCGCCTGCAACGCCAACCCCGTCATTTTCCTGAAGTACCCGGGAAACTACAATTTCAAGGGGCTCGGCATCACCATGGAGTCGCACTCCCTCTCGCACCGCCTCGACAATGCAGGTATGACGGGCAGCTGCCTGCCCAACGCGCTCGAGTGGCTCGTCAAGGTGGACACGTATTACGCGCAGAAGTTCGCGAAGCTCGTCGGAATGCTCGACAGCATCCCCCAGGGGAATGGGCAGACGGTCCTCGACACCAGCGTCGCCATCTGGTTCAACGAGATGTCGGACGGTAACGCGCACAACCTCAACAACGCTCCGATCATTCAGGCCGGCAGCGGCGGCGGGTACTTCAAGCAGGGTCAGATCATCAACGTCGACCCCGGGTCGACCCCGACGCAGGGCAACAGCCTGTCGCAGTGCGCCAACGGCTCCGGCCAGGTCAACGGTATCAATCAAGGCACCGGGACCGATCCGAAGGTCGGTAACGCGCCGATCAACAAGTACTTCTGCAACATCATGAACGCCATGGGTGTGAAGGCGGGTGCGGATGGCTTCCCTGCGAAGGGTGGCTCCGCGGAGGTGACCAAGTTCGGCTATTCCGACAAGACGGAAGAGTTCATCGGCGGCAAGGGCGCGGTCGCCGGCGCCTCGATCAAGAATCCGGGCGGGTTCACGGAGCTCAAGGCCTGAGCGCTCTCGGGGCCAGGTCCTGAACACCCCGACGAGTTCGGGTCCAAAGACCCCTTCTTCCCGAAGGGGTCTTTGTGTTTGTGCGCCGTCGGTGACCGCGGGTATCGAGAATCCGCCGCTCGCTGTGGTGTGTCTCACTTTGCGACTTTGTGCTGCTCGACGATGGCGGACAGCGATAAGCTGGACATCTCTTCTCATGTTCCTGATGGCGAAGCGTCTCCTCATCCCGGCTGCGGTGCTCCTCCCGCTGGCCTGCTCGAGCGAGGCGAGCGAAGGTGCCGGGGTGGGCGAGGACACTGGTGACGACGCGCTCGTCGTCCCGGAAGACCTCACGATCATGGCGCTCCCCGGCGGAAACGGCGTGCTCAACGTGATCGCGCTAACTCTTCGCAGAGGGCCGACCAACACCGAGCTCTACGCCGCCTTGAGGAACGACGGGGATACCCCGGCCTGCAGCGCTGCCCTCTCCGTCGAGCTCTACAACAAGGCCCAGCAGTCCGTGGCATCCGGGATCAACGGGCTGCTGACTCAGCATTTCTATCGAGTCACGGACGGCTCGGACGCGATCGCCGCGTGCGTGGGTCCAGGTGACGTGACCATGACCGCGGTGACGGATCTGCCCTCGGACATCGTGATCGAAGACGTGGGATACGTCGTCTACCGGTGCCCTTACTTTGCCCTCGACGTCGTTCCCATCGATGGCCTCACCATCAGCGACGTGAAGGCCGTGACGGGTGGCTCCGGCACGGCGTACACGGGCACGCTCTTCAACGGACTCGACGTCGCGGTGAACGATCCCTCCGCCACGGTCTTCTCGGTCAATCGCGTCGGGCGTCCGCTCGGCGTGGCGATCGCCAGCGGCGCAGTCCAGGTGCCGCCGGGCGGCAGCTGGGCCTTCGAGACGAACACCGTGGAAACGCCCGGAGCTGATCAAGCCGCATATCCGGCAGGCGCGATGGCAAAGCAGTAGACCATCCCATGAGCCGCTCGGCTAACCCTGACACGAGGCGTTTCCGAAAAGCAGCCGGCGCCTGCGCGCGTGCAACCCAGGGCACGCGTGTGCGGAGACGCGTCACGCGCGGTGAAGGAAGCTGCCGTCGAAGGCAGCTTCCTTCACGCTGCGCCTGGAGGGCGCCGCAACCCGTCGGCGGCTACTCGCCAAGCACTGCTACTCCTGAGCGCCGTCGGCGATCCATTGCGTGAGCGCCTGGATGTAGTCCGGGGGTATGCACTTGGAATCCCCATCGTTGACGCATTCAAGGGGCATTCGCGGAGTTGCGCCGCACGGCCCCTTCAGGATCTTGATGAGCCCGCTCTCTTCCGGATTACCGGGATTGATGAGATCGCCGCAATTCTTGGTTGTGTGAGAGCTCACCCTCGTGTGAAGCTCTCCGTCGATCATCAAGTTCAGGGGGTTCATGTCGTCGTTATGGCAACCCGCCCCGAAACAGGCGTTTTGTATGACGAACTGCAGCGTCTCGAACGTCGGTTCGATCTCGCTGCCGCTGCCGGTCGAGCCGCCGTCGCCACCGGTGCTCGCGCTGGTCGAGCCAGCCCCGCCCGAACCGCCGGACCCGACCGCGCTCGAGGTAGACACACTGGCGCTCGTGCTGCTGGCATCCGTGCCGCCAGCGCCTCCAGCGCCGGTATCGTCAGGGTCGTCGGAGCAGCCTGGAAGCGGTGACAGGACGGCGACGAATGCTACCGCGATGAAGCTTGAGATTCGAACTTTCATGGTTCACGACGAGGATGGTGAGAGAGAAGGTTTAGCTCTCGTTCCCGTTGGATCGAAGCAAAAGGCTTCGAGCTTCGGAAGGCAGAGGCGACGTGCGATCTCTGACCGCGTCGCCCGTGGGCAAGAGCTGCGCGAGGCGAGAAACGTCCTCTTGTACGGATAGAATGAGCAAACGCGAGCCGAAAATCAAGCGGTTCGTGGGGGCCATGCTCGTGTACAGCCCTGCTGTACGCGTCGATTGACATTCGTGCCTTGTGCCCTCCAGCCGGTCTCACGTGTCCAAGAGCGCCTCTCAAGACCACGCGTGACCAGGTTACCAGATAGCCGGGGTCGTGCGCATCGCGTCGTTGCTCCTCGTCGCACCATCTCAGCAGGGCTCGTCGCCGCGCCTCGCGCTGCGCCCGCGCTCGGCTGCTTGGCTGGGTCCGGCACGAGCCGCGTCGGGGGGCAGGAGATCCAGACGCGAACCGGATGTCAAGCGCCTCGGAGTGGCCGTTTCATCGTACAGCCATGCTGGACGCGCTGGTTGAACTACAAACCGCCTTGCGCCCAGCGCCCGGGCGCAGCCATCCTTCGCAGCGACGACTCGCACTCCTCCGACAAGGAGCTCCCCGTGACCGCCGCTTCGCTCTTCGAATTGGCAGTGCAGTTTCATCGAGCCGGGCAAGTCGATCGAGCAGAGCTCCTCTATCGCGGCGTGCTCGAGCAAGCGCCCGGGCATGGCGATGCGCTGTTTCTCCTCAGCGTGCTCGCCGCCCAAGCCGGTCGGCTCGCGGAGGCTGGCGGGCTCCTCGAGCGAGCCGTCCGCGTCGCCCCGAACAACGCCCTCTACCTGTCGCATCTCGGCGACGTATATCGCTGTCTCGGCCGGAGACCCCAGGCGGTCGCCGTGCTGCTCATGGCCGTCGCTCGAAAGCCCGACTTCGCCGAGGCGGTGTTCAACCTCGCTCTCACGTTCGAGGAGCAAGGCGACCTGGATGCGGCGGCGGTGTGCTACGAGCGCGCCCGCGATCTCGAACCCGGCTTATTGCAGGCGGGTGAGCGCCTCGCGAGCCTGAAGGGCAAACGGGACGCGTCGGCCGCCGGGGTCGGTCCGGCAGCGGCGCGCAGCCCCGAATCGAGCTTGAGCGCGTCCGACGCCCTGGCGGCCCTCGGCGAGACGCTGCGCCTCGGCGGCCGGCCGGACGACGCCGCGGTCTGGTACCGCGTGGCGCTGAGGCTGAATCCGCGGATGGCGAACGCGTACACTGCGCTCGGCGCGATTCACGCGGACGCAGGACGCTTCGACGAGGCGATCGACGATCTGCGTCGAGCGCTCGAGATCGACCGGAGCTTCCATGTCGCTCGGGAGTACCTCGCCACCGCGCTCGGCGAGTCGGGGCTCCTCGACGAGTCCCAGGCGATGTACCGCGAAGCCGTCGCCCTGTGTCCCGACGATCCCGCTGCTCACAGCGCTCTTCTCTTCAACATGCCGTTCTGGCCGAACGTCACCGAGAGCGACATCCTCGCCGAGGCGCGCGCGTGGAATGCGCGGCATGCCCGCCCCCTCGCCGCGCAGGCTCCCCCACACACAACCGATCGCTCCCCCGACCGGCGGCTCCGCATCGGTTACGTGTCACCCGACTTCCGAACCCACGTCCAGTCTCTCTTCACGATCCCCCTGTTCCAGAACCACGACCACCGGCAGTTCGAGATCTTTTGCTACTCGAGCGCGGACAGGCCGGATAACCTGACCGAGCGCATCCGCGGATACGCGGATGTTTTTCGCGAGGTCGCCGCCCTGGACGACGCTGCCCTGTCCGAGGTCATCCGACGGGATCGGATCGATATCCTTGTCGACCTCACCATGCACATGACCGACCGCCGCGTTCTGGTCTTCGCCCGCCGGCCCGCGCCCGTTCAGGTGTGCTGGCTGGCGTACCCCGGGACGACGGGCCTCGAGTCGATGGACTATCGCCTGTCCGATCCCTTCCTCGATCCCCTCGACGCAAAAACGGACGTCTACTCGGAGGAGACCCTCCGGCTCCCCGACTCCTTCTGGTGCTACGACCCGCTCACCGACGTACCCGACGTGAGCTTTCTCCCCGCTCTCGCGGAGGGGAGAGTCACCTTCGGCTGTCTGAACCACTTCAGGAAGGTGAATGAAGGGGTGCTTCGCGTCTGGGCGAGGGTTCTGGCCGCGGTGCCCAGGTCGCGGCTCACGCTCATGGCGCCTCAGGGAAGGGCGCGGGACCGGGTGCGCTCGATCCTCGCGGAAGGGGACGTCCAGCTCGATCGGATCGAGTTCGTCGATCGGTGCGGGCGGCTCGACTACCTGCGAAGGTACCGCGAGATCGACGTCTGTCTCGATACGTTCCCTTCCAACGGCCACACCACGAGCCTGGACGCGCTGTGGATGGGCGTACCGATGGTGACCCTCGCAGGTGAGACCGTGGTCGGCCGCGCCGGCGTCTGCCAGGCGATGAACCTGGGCCTGCCGGAGCTCATCGCGACGACTCAGGAACACTACGTTCGGGTCGCCAGCGCGCTCGCCGGGGACCTCGAGCACCTGGGCGAGCTTCGCCGCACGCTGCGCGATCGCATGAAGCGATCGCCGCTCATGGACGGCCCGCGCTTCGCCCGCAACCTCGAGTCGATCTACCGCGACATCTGGCGCCGGTTCTGCGCTCGAACCTGAGGCGAAGGCCGCTCGACGAACGCGCCCGGCCGGACGAATTACAAATACGTTCGCGGGCCCGCGGGGATTGCAGGGGTGATGGAGAGGTGGCACGCGCGGGCATCCGGAGGGCGTTCCGGGTGGCAGCCGGGCGGCTACTTCCATTGAAGCGAGAAAAGTACGACCATGGCAAAGCGTGTGAACCGAAGAATTTTCCTCCGGGGGCTGGGCGGAGCTTGCGTCGCGGCGCCGTTCCTCGGCTCGCTCACCGACCGCACCGTGATGGCGCAGCCGGTCACGCCACCGAAGCGGCTGATCGTGATGTACACGCACTATGGCTGCATCACGACGCGGTGGTTCCCGAGGAAGTCGCACGGCCCGCTCACCGCCGCGGACCTCCAGTCGACGACGCTCAAGCACCTGGCGCCGTACGTGGACAAGCTCCTCATGCCCCGAGGCATCCGCGCGATGAACGAGTGGACGGTGGGGCTGGAGCGGGGGCAGGGGAACGATCGCCACTTGCAGGTGAACGGGTCGTACTTCACTTGCCACCCGGTCACTCCCAACAGCGACGACCCGTTCAGCTTCGACCAAGCGACGAAGTTCAACGCCAAGCCGACCGGTCCCTCGCTGGACCACGTCATCGCGCGACAGCTCAGCCCGCAAGGCATTCCGTTGCTCTTGAACACCGCTGGTCAGAATGACGGCGCTTTCTCGGCGATCTCCTACTCCGCCGCCGAGACCCTCTTCAAGGGCCTCAACGCGTCGCAGGCCTTCAGCAGCCTCACGGGCATCTTCGAACCGGGGAAGCCGACGTCTCCGGACACCTACGCGGCGATGCGCGGCAAGAGCGTCCTCGACATCGTGAAGGATGATCTGCAGAGGCTCGAGCGGCTCGACATGAGCCGTGCCGACAAGCAGAAGCTCGCGGCCTGGAAGGAGCTCCTCGACGCGACAGGAAGCGTGGTGGCTTCATCGCAGTGCGACGCCTCCCTCGCCATGGCGCTCGGCGCGACGCAGGAGAACGTCGACCTGGCGAGCACGACCCCGAGCGTCGACGACCGGCTGACGCGGCGAATCTCGGATGGTCTGGACGGAGCGGACCTCCATTCGAACCTCGCCGTGCTCGCGGCGGCGTGCAACGCGAACCCTGTCATCTTCCTGAAGTACCCCGGGACCTTCCTGTTCAAGGGGCTCGGCCTGGAGTACGAGAGCGCCAGTATCTCGGGTCGCCTGGACAGCGCGAACATCACGGGGACCTGCGTCCCGGGGGTGCTCGACATGCTCCTCAAGATCGACGACTACTATGCGAGGAAGTTCGCCCACCTCGTCGGCCAGCTGAACCGTATCGACGAGGGGGACGGGACGCTCCTCGACAACTGCGCGGCGGTCTGGTTCCAGGACGTGTCGGACGGCTGCGCCCGCAACCTCAACAACATGCCGATCCTCCAGGCCGGCAGCGCCGGCGGCTATTTCAAGACCGGCTGGGCCGTGAACGTCGACGACGGCTCGCCCGATCTAACGACCGGCAACAGCGAGATCACGTGTGCCCCTGGCACGTCGGACCAGGTCGACGGGGTCTCCCAGGAAACGGGGACCGATCCGTCGCTCGCCAACGCGCCGATCAACAAGTACTTCTGCAACTTGATGAACGCCCTTGGCGTCAAGGCAGGCACGGATGGTTTCCCGGCAAAGGGCGGTTCGGAGCCGGTGACCCACTTCGGCAGGTACGACCGGACGGAAGACTTCATCGGTGGCGGGACCAATCCTTCCACCATCCACGATCCAGGCGAGTTCACCGCGCTCAGGGCGAACGCCTGAGCGGTCTCGTTCCCGAGCCTGTCGCGCGCTCGAGTGATGAGTGCGCCGCGTGGGCCCGGTGCTCCGGCGCTCCGCGCTCATGACACGTTCTCGTAGAGTCATGCGCGAAGATTCTGCCGCGCGAGCGGCCGCAAAAGCGATTGCGGGCGCCAACTCACCGAATCGGGGGCTTGCTGGTTGTGCCGCGTTGGAATCCTGCGCTAGGGGATCAGTTCTGTGCGGGTCGGGGATAGTGTCGTTATGCGAACGCTGCGGCAACTAGCGTACATCGGTACGGCGACATTTTTGACGTCATCAACTTTTCTCGCTGGTTGCACTGGCGAGATCGCGCCCGGTGAACCGGGGGTCTCCTCCAGCGGTGGGGAGACCTCTGGCGCCGGTACGGGGGGCGGACCGGAGGAGCCGGACCCCGGCGACCCGGATGTCTGCACCCCCGGCATATGGGCGACATCCCAGGTCCCGCGGCTCTTGAACCGGGAGTACGACGCGGTGGTGAGGGATCTGCTCGGCGTGACGAACCTGCCGAACGCCCCCACGGGCAACCCGTCCTCGCTCCTCGTGGCCGACTTCGAGGGCAGCATGACGGATATCGCCTGGAACTCCTACCTCGTGACTGCCGAGAGCATCGCCGCCGAGGTGATGGCCGGGGCGAACAAGTCCAAGTTCATTGCCTGCGATCCGGCCGCGGCCGGGTGCCTCGAGTCGACGATCCGCGCTTTCGGCCGCAAGGCTTTCCGCCGCCCTGTGACGGACGAAGAGGTGCAGCGCTACATGCGCTTCAACACGCTCGAGCCCAAGGGCACGCCCGCAGAGGTCGCCGAGGCCATCCTCTTCGCCATGCTCGCTTCGCCCTCGTTCATCACGGTCCCCGAGCTGACGGACGACGCGGAGAGCGGCGCCATCCAGCTCTCCAGCCACGAGGTGGCGACGAGGCTCGCGTTCCTGCTCTGGGGCTCCATTCCAGACGACGCCTTGAACACGGCCGCAGACGCCGGTCAGCTCACCACCAAGGAGCAGATCCTCGCGCAGGCGGGGCGGATGGTCCAGGACCGCGCCAAGACGGCGCCGATCGTGGCCCTGTTCCATCGTGCTTATGCGGACATTCGTCAGGGGTCGCACTGGGGAACGGTCGAGCACGACACGACCCGGTTCCCCGACTACTCCCCGGACATCGTTGCTCCGATGCTGGCCGAGATCGACGCCTTCTTCGAGGAGGTGGCGTTCGAGGGGGGGTCGTTCAAGGACATCTTCCTGAGCAACGTCGCTTACGTCAACAAGGACACCGCTCCGATCTACGGGCTCAACGCCGCGGACTACGGCGCGGAGCTGACGCGGGTGGAGCTCGACCCGACCGAGCGGCCGGGGTTCTTGACCCGCGTTGGGTTCTTGAGCTCCTACTCGTCCTTCGGCGCCACGAGCCCGATCCTCCGGGGCGCGTTCGTCTCCAACAGGCTGCTCGGGCTCACCCTGAAGCCGACGCCCGGCGCGGACCAGACGCCGCGGCCGCCGGGCCCGTTCTCCACGGAGCGTGAGGCCATCGAGGCGCTGACCTCCCCTGCGGGGTGCGTCGAATGCCACAGCAAGTTCGTCAACCCGCCGGGCTTCGTGCTCGAGAGGTTCGACTCCCTTGGCAAGGTGCAGACGAAGGATCCGCTCGGCGGTGACATCGACGCGACGGGCGACGTCTACTTCAGCGACACCAACACCAAGGCGATCACGACGCCCCTGGAGATGATGACCGAGCTCGGCGCGGGGGAGATCGCCAAGCGTCACTATGCCGAGCAGTGGGTCTCCTGGGCTCGCCGGAGGGTGCCGAACACGAACGACGCCTGCACCGTCAACGAGCTCAGCGACAAGCTGTCCAACGACGGCTACACCATCATCCATCTGCTCACGGATCTTACCCAGGCCGACTCGTTCCGCCTGCGCACCATCGTCGGGAACTGAGGAGGAATACGACCATGATGAAGAACCTCAACCGAAGAGTATTCCTCCGAGGCCTGGGTGGAGCTGTCGTCGCTGCACCTTTCCTGGGCTCTGTCGCCGAGCGTGACGCGGAGGCGCAGTCGGCCGGCGGCGGCGCCCCGAAGCGGCTGATCGTGCTCTTCACGCACTATGGCTGCCTGACGAACCGTTGGTTCCCGAAGAAGTCCCACGGCGAATTGACCGCCGCCGATTACGAGGCGACGACGCTCAAGCACCTCGCTCCCTTTGCAAAGAAGCTCCTGATGCCCCGTGGCATCCGGGCGATGAACGAGTGGAGCTTCGGGCGGACCCACGGCCAGAACAATGACCCGCACGGTCAGGTCATGGGGTCGTATTTCACCTGCTACCCGGTGACGCCCGAGAGCGACAAGTTCAACGCGAAGTCGACCGGGCGGTCGCTCGATCACATCGCCGCGGAGCAGGTCAACCCCAACGGCGCGGCTCCCCTCGTGATGCAGATCGGCGGGGTGCGGCAGGATTCTTTCTCCAATTTCTCGTACGACCAGCCCAAGCAGATCTTCCCTGGCATCGGGTCTCCGACGACGATCTACAACAACCTCACGGGCCTCTTCGGTCAAGGCCCCGTGTCGCAGGATACGTACAAGGTGGCCCGCGGCAAGAGCGTGATCGACGTCGTGCGGGAGGATCTGGAGTCCTTCGAGAGGGTCAGGATGAGCAAGGCGGACAAGCAGCGGCTCTCCGACTGGAAGGACCTCCTCCACCAGACGACGAACACGGTCAGGGCCCAGTGCAGCGCCGCCCAGGCAGAGGCGCTCGGTTTGACGGCCCAGTCCGTGCAGGCGGCCTCGCAGGGGGGTGGCCTCGGCGTCGACCTGTCGAAGTCGACGAACGTCATGATGGACCTCGCGGTGCTCTCGGCCATCTGCGACCAGAACCGCGTCATCTTCATGAAGTTCCCCGGGGGCGTCACGTTCAAGTGGGGTGGCATCAACCACTCGAAGGACTCCCATGGCATTTCCCACCGCGTCGGCGACGCCAACATGGGCGGGGACTGCGTTCCTGGTGTCATCGAGATGATTCACGAGATCGACGACTGGTACGCGAAGAAGTTCGCCTACCTCGTCGGTCGGCTCGACAGCATCGACGAGGGCGACCGGAAGCTCCTCGACAACACCGCGACCGTCTGGTTCCAGGAAGACTCCGACGGCAACAGCCACAACCTCAACAACCTCCCGATCCTCCAGGCGGGGGACTGCGGCGGCTACTTCAAGGTGGGCCAGGCCGTGAACGTCGAAGGTGGCAAGGCTGACCTGGCCGTCGGCAGCAGCGAGGCTGCCTGCGGACCGGGCCAGACGAAGCTCGACTTCGCCGCGATCGATGGCACAGGGACTCCGCCGGATGTCGCCACGCAGCCGATCAACAAATACTTCTGCAACCTGCTGAACGCCATCGGGGTGAAGGCTGGCGCGGACGGCTTCCCGGCGATCGGCGGCTCGGCAGAGGTGACCTGCTTCGGCAAGCACGACGACACAAAGCTCTTCGTCAGCGAGAACAACCCAGTGTCCATCAAGGATCCTGGTGAGTTCAAGATGCTCCGCGCGAACGGCTGATCGTCGCTCGGGCCGGGTCGACCCGCTTGAGCGGAATGCAAGAAGGCTCCTCGTGAAGGGAGGGGCCTCCTTTCATCAGCACGACGTCGCGGAGCTCCAGGGCGGAGCCCGCGTCGTCGTCATCGGCCGCTCACTGCGGCGCGCCGTCCGCGACCCACTGCTCGATCGCATCGATGTATTCCTGGAGCAAGCAAGTGTATTCCGGGCCGGGCACGCCGACGCATCCGTTGGGCATGCGGGCGATGTTCCCGCAGGGGCCTTTCAGGATCTTGACGAGGGCGCTCTGTTCCGGCTCGCCGGGGGTGACGAGCGGAATGTCTCCGCAAGCCTCGGAGATGTGCGTCGTCAGGGTCGTGTAAAGGGTGTTGTCGTCCACGAGCGTCGGTTTCGCCTCGCCGTTGTGGCAGCTCGCAGTGGAGCAGCCAGCTTGCGCGACGACCGCCCGGACCGTCTCAAAGGTCGGGTCGACCGCCGGGCCGCCACCACCGGTGCCAGCGGAGCTCGAGCTGGAGGCCGTGGCCCCTCCGGCGCCATCCCCGCCCGAGCCCTCCCCGCCGGACGTGGATGCACTCGAGCTAGACCCTCCACCGGTCGTGCCGGCTTCCGAGGTGCCGGCGCTTCCATCGTCGGAGCAGCCTGAAAGAGGGGACAGGAGGGTGACGATCGCTGCGGCGGCGTAATTTGAGAATCGAAGTTTCATGGATCGTGATTAAAGTGGTTGGAGAGAAAAGTATAGCTCTCTCTCTCTCACTTGTTGGGACCAAAGGAGAGGCTTCGAACCGTCGGACCTTCAAGGCGAAGCACGATCGATGAATGGATCTGATGAAGCCAAACTTTTGTGAGCACGTCGCCCGTGTCCCCGGCGGCTCGCTCGGTGGGGCGCTGAGCGAGGCCAGAGGTGCCGTCCGGGGTGGGTAGGACGAGCAAGAGCGTTTGAGAATCAAGCGGTTTGTCATGGCACTCCTCGCATCCAGCGATGCTGTACGTGCCGATTGACGTACATGCTTGATCCATCAAGCCGGTCTCGACTGTCAAAAGTGCTTGCAAATGCCGTCGCTTCGGGGTGCGTCGTCGAGCGCTGGAGTCGCGGGCGGCTGCTCGGCGCCGTCGGGCGCAGCCGAGCACGTCGAGCGTGGCGAGGACGCGATGTGGCCTGGCGCGAGCAGGGTGGGTACCCTTCGCCCATGAGCGATCCCTTCCTCGTGCCCCCCGGTCCGCTCGTCGATGCCGCCTGGCTCGCAGCGCACGCGGGCGATCCCCGCGTCCGCGTCGTCGACTGCCGCTGGTACCTCGGCGGTCGCCGCGGCGTCGACGAGTACGCCCGCGGCCACATCCCTGGCGCCGTCCACCTCGACGTCGATGCCGATCTCTCCAGCCCGGCGCACGGAGGACCAGGCCGCCACCCGCTCCCCGACGCGGCGGCGTTCGCGCGCGTGCTCGGCCGGATCGGGGTGGCCCCAGGCTCGGTGGTCGTCGGCTACGACGACGCCGGTGGGGCCATCGCCGCCCGTCTCTGGTGGCTGCTGCGCTACTTCGGTCATCCCGGCGGGCGCGTGCTCGACGGCGGGCTCCAGGCGTGGACCTCCGCGGGACACCCCCTCTCGACCGAGGCACCCTCGTTCGCGTCAGCGCCCACCATGGATCTCGCCGCCGGCGGCGCCCCGGTCGCGGACAAGGCCGCTGTCGACAGGCTGCGCCGCGACTCCGCGGCGGTGATCCTCGATGCGCGCGCCCGCGAGCGCTACGAGGGGCAGACCGAGCCCGTCGATGCCCGCCCGGGCCACATCCCCGGCGCCCGCTCCGCCCCGTTCGTCGAGAACCTCATCGCCCCCGGGGGCGCCTTCCGCGAGCGCGCCGAGCTCGAGCGGCGCTATCGCGACCTCGGGGCGCTCGATGCAGCCACCGTGGTCTGCTACTGCGGCTCCGGCGTCACCGCCTGCCACGACCTCCTCGCCCTGGCGACGCTCGGCCGCGAGGACGCGATCCTCTACGAGGGGTCCTGGAGCGATTGGGCCCGCGACGCCGCCCTGCCCGCAGCCAGAGGCCCCGAGCCCTGAGCGGCGTCAGGCGAGCGCGCGGCCGACCGTGGCCTCGATCGTCTCGCGCAGGTAGCGCACCGCCAGCGCGACCGTGCGCGCCGCGCTCTCCGGCGTCGGCTGGAGCGCGGGCGCGACCTCCATGACGTCGCCGCCGATCAGGCCGACCTCGCGCCCGAGCCGGCGGATGAGCGCCACGACGAACTCGGGCGACAGGCCGTCCGGCTCCGGCGTCCCCGTGGCGTCGGCGTACGCGGCGTCCGTGCCGTCGATGTCGTTCGAGAAATACACGCCCTCGACGCCGGTGCTCTTCACGTGGGCCACGATGGCGTCGAGCGCCGCCGCCGGATCGGCGCGGCACTCGGCCGCCCAGAACTGGCGCACGCCGTAGCGGCTCTCCCAGTGCTCGCGCGGCTTCTGCGACGCGCGGACCCCCACCTGCGTCAGCCGGCCGCCCCGCCCGACAAGCTCGTTCGCGTGGTACGACCACGTGGCGAAGCAGTACGCGATGCCGAGCCGCTCCTCGAGGAGATCGGTGTGCGCGTCCGGCTGGACGATGCCCCACGGCCGCTTCCGCGCGCGGGCGAGCGCGCGCGCGACCGGCAAGGCCGTGGAGTGATCGCCGCCGAGCACGATGGGGGCGACGCCCGGGTTGATCGAGAAGACGAGATCGAGCGCGCGCTCCGCGATGGAGAGCGGCGAGACCGGCAGCCGCGACGCCGCGGGCTCGGGCACGCCAGGGTAGAGCGCGCGGCGCGACGCGGCCTTCTGCGCCTCCGAGAGCATGTCGTCGTGCAGGAGCTGGGGAACGACGAACACGTCGCCGATGTCGACGAGCCCGACCTCGCGCGCCCGCTCGGGGAAGCCCGGGAAGGCGTCGAGGAGCGCGGTCCGGATGGCCTGCGGGCCCATGTTGGAGCCGCGGAGGAACCCCGCGCCGACGTCGGAGGGCACGCCGAGCAAGACGGCGCGCGCGCCGGCGATGCGGTCGAGCGACGCGCGGAACCGCGCGAGGACCTCCTCCTCGGTCGCGGCACCGTAGAGCCTCCGCTGGACCTCGAGCTGCTGCGCGCGGCCGGTCGAGACGAGGTAGAGGCCTCCGGCCGCCGGACGCAGCAGGAGCGCGAGCTCTTCTTGCGGGGTCATGCCCGACGAGGGTACGCGCCCCTCAGGGGGCCGCCAGCGAAAGGGCGGACGCGGGCAGAGGGAAGCGCTCGGCCGTGAGGTGAGGGACCGGCGCGCTCATCGCCGCGGGCCAGCTGGCGCCGCGCGCGACGACCCGGAGCGCGCGCAGCACGCCCGCGTGCGCGACGAGGAGGTGCGGGCGCGCGCGGGACGCGACGTCCGCGTCGGACGCGACGTCCACGCCGTCCACGCCGCGCGGCGCGCGCGGGGCGCTGAGCTCGCGCCAAAACGACCGCACCCTGGACTCGACCTCGAGCGCCGACTCGCCCCCGGGCGGCCCGACGCGCTCCCAGCCGTCGAGCCACGCGGCGTATGCGGCCGGGTCGTCGCGCTCGATGTCCGAGAAGGCGCGCCCCTCCCAGGCGCCATAGGAGATCTCGACGAGGCGATCGTCGAGGGCGCGCGGCACCCCGAGGCGCGCCGCGAGCTCGGCGGCCGGGAGCGCGCAGCGGGAGAGCCGCGACGACCAGACCACGCCGGGGCGGACGCAGAGCTCGTGGAGCGCGCGCTCGATCGCGGCCGCGGCAGCCTCCGGGGGGAGCTCCGCGGCGACGTCGAGGCGGCCGTAGCAGACGCCGGAGAGCGCGACAGGGGCGTGGCGGAAGGCGATGAGGCCGTGGGCGAGGGGATCCACGCGCGCGCCCGCGGCTCAGCCGCCCCGCACGAGCGCGAGGGCGAGCAGCGCGGCGCACTCGGCGATCTGCTGCGTCGCGCCCAGGAAGTCGCCCGTGAGCCCGCCGGCGCGGGCGCGGAAGCGGAGGCCGCAGATCGTCGCGGCGGCGGCGGCCGCGACGAGCATGCCCGCCGCCTCGGCCGCCGTGAGGGCCCCTGCGGCGTGCGCCGCGGCGAGCGCGAGCGCCGGCCAGAGCGAGCCGAGCAGCGCCTGCGGGAGCGCCGCCTGCGCCACCGGGCGGCTGCGCGAGCCGCTCTGGGTGACATAAGGCAGCGCGACCATCAGCCAGATCGGCGGGGTGCGCGAGAGGCACTGCGTCAGCACGAGGGCGACGGGCGCCGCTGCGTCGAGCCGCGCGAGCAGGGCGACGCGCAGCACGAGGACCACGATCAGCGCCGCCGCGCCGAACGCGCCGATGCGGCTGTCCTTGAGGATCTCGAAGATCCGCGCGCGATCGAGCGCGCCGCCGAGCGCGTCGGCCGTGTCCGCGAGGCCGTCCTCGTGGAATGCCCCGGTCAGCAGCAGCCCGAGGGCCACGGTGACGCTCGCCGCGACGAGGGCGCCGCCCCGGTCGACGAGCAGCCACACCGCGGCCTGGGCGGCGCCGAGCGCGGCGCCCACGAACGGGAACCAGGCCGAGGCCCAGCGCCAGTCCGCCTCGGCGTAGGGGAAGCCGCCGACCGGGACGCGCGTGAGGAAGGTCGCCGCTGCGCGGGCGCCGCGCAGCACCGGCGGCATTGTCATGGAGTCCCGGGCCGCGCGCGATCGGGCACGCTCGCGCTCGCGAACGTCGCCATGCCGGCGTGGAGGGCGCAGGCCGCGTCGAGGAGGGGCAGCGCGGCCAGCGCCGCGCTCGCCTCGCCGAGCCGCATCCCGAGGTCCAGCAAGGGGCGCGCGTCGAGCGCCGCGAGGACGTGGGCGTGGCCGCGCTCGGCCGAGCGGTGGGCGAAGAGCATGCCCGATCGCGCCCCGGCGCACATCCGGACGAGCGCGAGCGCTGCCGCCGAGACGATGAAGCCGTCGACGAGCACCGCGATCCGCCGCTCGATCGCCCGCGCCATGGCGCCCACCAGCGCGGCGATCTCCTTGCCGCCGACCGCCTGCACGACGCGGTGCGGATCGGTGCGCTGGACGCCCGAGGCGCCCTGCGCGCGCCGCGTCGCGTCGCGCACGACCTCGACCTTGCGCGACAGCGCGTCGCCGGAGACGCCGGTCCCCGCGCCGACGACGTCCTCCGGCGCGAGCCCGAGGAGCAGCGCCGTCATGGCCGCCGCCGCCGTCGTGTTGCCGATGCCCATGTCGCCGAGCAGGACGACGCGCGTGTCGCCCCCGAGCGCGTCGATCTCCGCGGCGCCCGCGCGGAGCGCGCGCTCGTAGACGGCCTCCGAGAGCGCGTCCTCGATCCGCAGGTCGCCCATGGGATCGTCGGCGACCGGATCGCGCCGCAGCCGCGCTCCATCGCCGCCGTCGACGCGCTCGTACGGGTGGGCGACGCCGACGTCCACGACCCGCAGCTCGACGCCGAGGTTCCGGCAGAGGACGCTGGCGGCGGCGCCGCCGCGCACGAAGTTCGCCACCATCGCCGCCGTGACCTCCGGCGGGTACGCCGACACGCCGTGCCGGACGACAGGGTGATCGGCGGCGAAGAGCACCGCCGCCGCAGGCCGGCTCGCGGGCGGCCCGCCCTGGATGCCGGCGAGCGCCACGGCGAGATCCTCGAGCACGCCGAGGCTGCCGCGCGGCTTGGTCAGCGTGTCCTGCCGCGCGCGCGCCGCGCCCACCGCGCTCGCGTCGAGCTCCGGAAAGACCCAGTGAGGCGAGAGAGCCATGTCCGGGTTCTCTACTCCGACACGCCGGCAAGCGGGCACGGCGCTGCGGACTCCTTACGGAAACAGGAGTCCTTCGGTCCTATCGGTGGAGCTGAGGGGGATCGAACCCCTGACCTCATGACTGCCAGTCATGCGCTCTCCCAGCTGAGCTACAGCCCCGGTCGTTGGGAGCGGCATATCTACAGCCTCTCGCGCCGCTTGTCTCTACTTTTTTTCGACCGGCGCGTTTTTGTTCCGAGGGCGTCGGTTCGCGGCTGCTCGCGTGTGTTTGCTTCCGTTTGCGCGCGTTTGCTTCCGTTTGCGCGCGTTCGCTTCCGTTTGCGCTCGTCGCCAGGTGGGTGTGCCCAGCGGAGGGGTGCGCGCGGCCTGGCGGCGATGCGGCCGCCGGGCCGCGGGGGCGCTCAGAAGTTCATCAGCTTTGCCAGGTAGTACTTCATCGTCTCGGTCGTCCCGCCGCCGATGCGGAGGAGCCGCTGATCGCGCCAGGCGCGCGCGATCGGGAAGTCCTCGATGTAGCCCCAGCCGCCGTGGAACTGCAGGCAGGTGTCCACGACGTCGTTCGCCACGTCGCCGGCCAGGATCTTCGCCATCGAGATGAGCTTCACCGTGTCGAAGCTGATCGGCACCTTCCGCACGTACCGCTCGTCGTTGTAGTGGTCGACGCACTTGTACGCGAACGCGCGCGCCGCCTCGCAGCGCGTGTACAGGTCCACGAGCTTGTGCTGCCACGACTCGCGCTTGATGATCGGCTTGCCAAACGCCACCCGCTCGCGCCCGTACTCGACCGTGCCGTCGAGCGTCATGAACGAGCTCGCGATCGCGCTCACCGCAGCGACCAGCCGCTCGGTCTGGAAGTTCTGCATCAGGTACGCGAAGCCCTGATCGGGCTCGCCGAGCAGGTAGCGCCCCGGCACCCGCACGTCCTCCAGGAAGAGCTCCGCGGTGTCCGAGGACTTGTTGCCGATCTTCTTCAGCTTCTTCGCGACGCTGAAGCCGCGGAGCGCCGTCGGCACGAGGAAGAACGAGCAGCCGTGGGCGCCCCTGTCCGGCGACGTCTTGGCGAGCAACGTCACGAAATCGGCGCGCGTCCCGTTCGTGATGAAGGTCTTCTGCCCGTTCAGCACGTAATCATCGCCCTCCTTGCGCGCGATCGTCCGGATCCCGGCCACGTCGCTGCCGGCCGCCGGCTCGGAGACGCCGAGCGCGGCGATCTTGTCGCCCGCGAGCGCCGGCTTGAGGAACTCCTCGATCTGCTCCTTCGTGCCGATGTCGCTGATCACCGGGGTCGCCATGTCGCTCTGCACGAGCAGCCCCATCGAGACGCCCGCCATCGTGCAGCGCACGAGCTCCTCGGCCTTGGCCGCCGAGAACCAGTAGTCGAGCCCGGCGCCGCCGTGCTCCTCCGGGAAGTGCGCGCCCAGGATCCCGAGCTCGCCGGCGCGCTTGAACACCCAGTTGGGAAAGCACTCCGACGCCTCCCACTCCTCCACATGAGGAGCGAGCTCCTTCTCTGCGAAGGCCCGCACCGTCTTCCTGAACTGCTGATGTTCTTCCGTGAACGGCTGCCACATAGCGAACCCCTCCTCGCCGGCACGACCGAGATGATTCGTACACGAAACATTTTCCAGCGCAAGCGCCGCATCTCCGCGCTTCTGCCGCGCCTGGGCCGCCGCGCGGACCGCGCGGGGAACCTCACGGGGCCGCGCGGCGCCACGCGGGCTCCACGCGGCGCCGAGCGGGCCGCGTGGAGCCCCATGGAAAACGAGGGCCGATGGCGCGGCGCGCGACCGTGCGGGCCGCGGCGCGAGCGGTGGCGCGGCGCGAGCGGCGCGAGCGGCAGAAGAACCGCCGAAGAGCGAAAAATGAATCGGCACGCGCATCCATCCACGCAGTCTGCCGGCTCTGCTAGCCTCCGGGCCACATGCGACTCCTCGTCCTGTCCCGCAACGCGTCCCTCTATTCGACGAGCCGGATCGTGCTCGCGGGGCGCGCGCGTGGTCACGACGTCAGCGTCATCGATCCGCTCGATTTCCAGATCGTCGTGTCGCGCGGTCGCCCGTCGTTGCTCGTCGGTGGTTCGGCGGTGCCCCGCTTCGACATCGTGATCCCGCGCATCGGCGCCAGCATCACGAACTACGGCCTCGCCGTCGTCCGCCAGTTCGATCTCATGGGCGTTCCCGTCCTGAACGGCGCCGTCTCGATCGCGAGGAGCCGCGACAAGCTGCGCGCGCTCCAGCTGCTCACGCGCCGCAAGCTCAACGTGCCGATCACCGTGTGCGCCCGGAGCCCGGCCGGCGTCGAGGCGGCGCTCTCGCTCGTCGGCGGCTGCCCCGCGATCGTGAAGCTCCAGCAGGGGACCCAGGGCATCGGCACCATGCTCGCCGAGACGCCCCACGCCGTGCACGCGCTGCTCGAGACGTTCTGGGCCATGGGCCAGGACATCGTGCTCCAGGAGTACGTGCGCGAGTCGAAGGGGCGCGACATCCGGGTCATCGTCGTCGGCGGCCGCGTGGTCGCCTCGATGCGCCGCGTCGCCAAGCCGGGCGAGTTCCGCTCGAACCTCCACCGCGGCGGCAAGGGCGATCGGGTGAAGCTGCCGCGCGCCTACCGGAGCGTCGCGATCCGCGCCGCGAAGGCGATGGGCCTCGAGGTCGCCGGCGTCGACATGCTCGAGGCGCGCTCCGGGCCGAAGATCCTCGAGATCAACAGCTCGCCCGGCCTGGAGGGGATCGAGCGCGCGAGCGGCGTCGACGTCGCGGGCGCGATCATCACCTACGCCGAGCGGTACGCGGCGGAGCAGCGCGGCCTCAGCCGCCGCACGCTCGAGGCGAGGATCGCCGAGGTGATCCACGACGAGCGCATGCCGGCGCCGCGGCGGCTCAGCCGCGCGGCGGCGGAGAACGGGGCGGGCGCGAGCCGCCGGAAGGCCACGGCGCTCACCGGCGGGAGGGGCGCGCGGAGGGCCCTCTCGTGACCCTGCGGGTCGAGGCGGCCGGCGATGCGGTCGTCCTGACCATCGATCGTCTCGAGCGCAGGAACGCCATCGACAGCGACCTCGCGAGCCGCCTCGGCGAGGCGATCCGCCGCGCCAGCGCCGACCCGCGCGTGCGCGGCGTCGTGCTCACCGCGACGAGCAGCGACGTCTTCGTGGCGGGCGGCGACATCCGCGAGCTCCACGCGCTCGCCGCCGGCGGCGCGGAGGGGGGCGAGGTCCTCCGGCTGTTCGAGGGCCTCTCTGCCTTCGAGGAGAGCGAGGTGCCGATCGTCGCCGCGGTGCAGGGCGACGCGCTGGGAGGCGGCTGCGAGCTCTTGCTGCTCTGCGATTTCGTCATCGTCGAGGTGCACGCCGCGCTCTCGTTCCGGCACGTCAAGATGGGCCTGTCCCCGGCCTGGGGCGGGCTGACGCGGCTCTGCGAGCGGGTGGGGCCGCTCGCGGCGGCGCGGCTGCTCCTGACGGCGGAGAGGATCGACGCCGCAGAGGCGCTCCGCATCGGCCTCGTGAGCGAGGTCGTCCCCACGGGCGCGGCGCGGAGCCGGGCGATCGCGCAGGTCGGCCGCATCGCCGAGGGCCCGCGCGCGTCGGTCGCGGCCATGAAGCGGTCCCTGCGCGAGGTGCGCGAGGCGCTGCGCGCCTCCGCCGCCGAGGTCGAGCGACGGGCGTTCGCCGAGCAGTGGAACGGCCCGGAGCACCGGCGTGCGATGGATACGTTCCTGAGCAAGAAGTGACGGTGGCGCGGCGTGGAGGGCGCGGAGCGGCAGGACCCTGAGGGCGCCGAGCCCCCGCTGGAGGGCGCGGAGCCCGCGCCGGCGAGCGCCGGGGTTGCCTCGGCGAGCGTCGGGGCCGCGCCGGCGAGCGCGGAGGCCGCGCCGGCGAGCGCGGAGGCCGCGCCGGCGAGCGCGGAGGCCGCGCCGGCGAGCGCCGAGGCCGCGCCGGCGAGCGCGCTGCTCCCGCCCGTGCCGCCGGCGATAGAGCACTTCATCGGCCGCCGCCCGCACCTGCGCGCGCTCCAGCGCGCCGCCGAGGCCCTCGTGCTGGAGCGGCCCGTCGCCGTGTTCGTCCACGGCGCCGCGGGCATGGGCAAGAGCGCGCTCATCCACCACTTCTTGATGGGGCTCCGCCGCGACAGGGGGCCGGTCGTCCTGCGGGGGCGCTGCGCCCTCGCGGCGGGCGAGTCCTACAAGGCGTTCGGGGGCGTGATGGAGGCGCTGAGCCGCTTCCTCCGGCGGGTCTCGGGCGACGAGGTGGAGCGCCTCCTGCCGCGCGACGTCCACGCGCTCGCCCGGGTGTTCCCGGTGCTCTCGGGCGTGCCGGCCGTCGCGTCGGCGCCGCGCGCGAGCGAGTCGCCCGACGCGCAGGAGCTGCGGCAGCGCAGCTTCGCCGCGCTCCGCCAGCTGCTCTGGCGGATCGCCGAGCGCAGCCCGCTCGTCGTGGCGATCGAGGACCTGCAGTGGAGCGACATCGACAGCGTGGCGCTCCTGCTCGAGCTCACGCGGCCCCCCGACGCGCCCGCGATGATGTTCCTCGGCAGCTTCCGGGACGAGGACGTCGCCACGAGCGCGCCGCTCCGCGCGCTGCTCGACGGGATGGGGCTCGAGCACCCGGCCGCCGCCGAGGCCGAGACCGCCGGCGCGCGCGGGCGGATGGAGTCGGCGCGCCGGGACGGCGAGCTGCGCGAGATCGCGGTCGGCCCGCTCTCGCCGCTCGAGGCCGAGGAGCTCTCGCTCGCGCTCCTCTTCGCGCGCGACGATGTCACCCGCGCGCGGGCGGACGCCATCGCCCGCGCCTCGCGGGGCAACCCGCGGCTGCTCGGCGAGCTCGCCCGCGACGCGCAGGAGCTCTCGGGCGAGGACGCCGCCCGGGGCGACGCCGCGTGGAGCAGGGCGCTCGACGCGCGGCTCCGCCGCCTGCCGGGGCAGGCGCTCCGGCTGCTGGAGGTGATCGCGGTCGCCGGGGAGTCGATCGACGCGGCGGTCGTGGCGCGCGCGGCGAAGCTCCGCGACGACGAGCTCGCCCCGGCGATGACGCTGCTGCTCATGGAGGACCTGATCTCCGCGCGGCGCGCCGGCGAGGGCGAGCTCGTCGAGGCGTCGCACGACAGGGTGCGCGCGGCCGTGGTCGGCCGGCTCGGCCCGGAGCAGCTCGCGGCGCGGCACCGGAGGCTAGGACGGGCGCTCGAGGCGCTGGGGACGGCGGACGCGGAGGCGCTCTCGCGGCACTGGCTCGGCGCGGGGGACGCGGCGCGGGCGGGGCGGCTCGCCGAGCGCGCGGCCGAGGAGGCGGCGGAGGCGCTCGCGTTCGAGCGCGCGGCGCGGCTCTACGAGCTCGCGCTCCGCCTGCGCTCGCGCGAGGCGGACGTCCCCGAGGCGGAGCGGCGCGCGCTCGGCGTGCGGTGCGCCGACGCCATGGTCAACGCGGGCAAGAGCGCCGAGGCGGCGAGGATCTACGCGGCGGCGGCCGAAGGGGCGGACGGCGCGCTCTCGCTGGAGCTCCGCCGGCGGGCCGCCGAGCAGTACCTGCGGAGCGGGCACATCGACGAGGGGATCGAGCTCGTCCGCGCCGTCCTCCGGGCGGTCGGCCTGTCGTTCCCGGAGACGCCGCGGCGCGCGCTGGTGGCGCTGCTCCTGCACCGGGCGGAGCTGCGCTTGCGGGGCCTCCGGTTCCGCGAGCGGTCCGAGGCGGAGGTGCGACCGGAGGAGCTTGCGCGCATCGACGCCTGCTGGACGGTGACGGTGGGGCTGTCCGGGGTCGACATGGTCCGCTCCGCCGAGTTCTCGGCGCGCGCCCTGCTGCTCGCGCTGCGGGCCGGCGAGCCGTACCGCATCGGCCGCGCGCTCGCGTTCGAGGCCTCGTCCGCGTGCATGATGGGGGCGCCGGGCCGGGCGCGCGCGGAGGAGCTCGTCACCGCGGTGCGGGCGCTCTCGGAGCGGCTCGACAGCCCGCACCTCCTCGGCCTGTCGATGATGGTGTCGGGCATGCTCGAGGCGTTCACGGCCGGGCGCTGGAAGGCCGCGTCCGCGTGGTACGAGGTCGCCGACGAGCTCCTGCGCGACCGCTGCGCCGGCGTGTCCTGGGAGCTCGCGACGACGCAGCTGATGGCGTCGTGGGCGCGGTACTACCGCGGGCAGATCGACGCGCTCGCGCGGACGACGCCGGCGGTGCTCCGCGCCGCCGAGCAGCGGGGGGATCTCTACGCGGTGGCGATCTTCAGCGCGCAGGCGACGTGGGTGGCGCTCGCGTCGGACGACGTGGCGGGCGCGCGCGGCGCGATCGCGGGGGCGCTGTCGAGGTGGACGACGTCGGGGTTCCACCTCGAGCATTTCGTCGGGCTGCTCGGCGAGACCTACGTCGACCGGTACGCTGGCCGCGCCGGCGCCGCGATGAAGCGCCTCACGGACGCCTGGCCGAGGATCGAGGGCTCGATGCTGCTGATGATGCAGAACAGCCGGGTGATGGCCCACGCCGAGCGCGCGTGCACGGCGCTCGCCGTGGCCGAGGCGGCGCCCGATCCGGAGCCGCTGATCCAGGTGGCGCTCCGGGACGCCGCGGCGCTCGCCCGGGAGAAGACGGCGTGGTCGGACCCGTTCGTGCCGCTGATCCGCGCGGGCGCGGCCGAGCTACGGGGCGACAGGGAGGCGGCGATCACGCAGCTGGAGGCGGCGGCGGCCGGGTTCGACGCGGCGGACATGCCGCTCTATGCGGCGGCGGCGCGGCGCCAGGCGGGCGAGCTGCTCGGAGGGGAGAAGGGGCTCCAGCGGCTCCTCGTGGCGGACGCGGTGATGGCGCGGGAGCGGATCAAGAGCCCGGCGCGGTGGGCGGCGATGCTGGCGCCGGGGTTCGGGCGGGGCGAGCGGGTCGGCTGGGGCTGACCCATGGCGTTCGGCGGTCGGGGAGCCGCTAGCCCGAGCCGCCGCCGGGCAGCGGGCCGAACTGCTTCTCGTAGGCCGCGAGCCGGGCGGCGAGCCGCTTCGTCTCATCGCCGGCGGCGCGGGCCTGCTCTTCGGCGGCGCGGGCCTGCTCCTCGGCGGCGCGGGCCTGCTCCTCGCCGGTCGGCAGCACGCGCCCATGGGTATCGATCCAGCGCAGCCAGTCGACCGCGAGGCCGCGGTACGTGCCGTGGCGCACCCCGAGGCGCAGGCCGAGGCACGCGCTCACGACCTCGCCGTTCGCCTCGGGCGGCATCGGTAGGTAGGACCGCGTGGCTCGATCGAGCGCATAGGCCTCGAGCTCGCCCGAGAACGGATCGAACAGGTAATACTCCGGCACGTGCAGGAGCTTCGCGTAGATCCGCATCTTGTCGCCGCGATCGACGGCCTGGGTGCTCTCGGAGAGCAGCTCGATCACCACGTCGGGCGTCCTCCCGTCCTCCTGCCAGACGACCCAGGACTTGCGCTCGCGCCTGTTGGTGTCGAGCACCACGAACACGTCGGGGCCTCGGAAGTCGTTCTTCTTCGCCTGCAGCTCGCTGAAATAGATGGCCATGTTGCCGGCGACGTACACGTCGTCCCGGTCGCGCCAGAACAGCTGCAGTGCCTCGATGAGCAGGCCCATCTGCGCGAGGTGGCGCTCGGATTCCATCGGCTCTCCATCGTCGTACGGGAGCTCGTCCTCGCCGGGCGGGGGAATCGGGATGAAAGAATTCTCGCTCTGGAAGGGCATACGTCGCTCCAGGCGCAGCGTACCCCATGCCGCGCGCTGGCGCAGCCGGCCGACCGGGGCTGCGCGTCAGCGCACCGCCAGCACCACCTCGTGGGCCTCGGTCCTCGCCGGGATCTCCCAGCGCTCGATCATCCGGCGGATGACCGCCTCCGGCACCGCCGCCTCCCGCGCCCGGTTCTGCGCGAACAGCGTGGACGCTGGCACCTCCACGTAGACGACGCGGATCCTCGCCCCGTAGTCGGCCGCCATTTGCAGCAGCGGGCCGCGCCGCTGTCGCGAGAGGTTCGTCGCGTTCCACACGAACCGCTCGCCGCGCCGCAGGTATTCCTTCGCCCGCTCGCGCGCGGCCTGGACCACCTGTCCCTGCGTGTCCGCCGGATCGATCTCCAGCTCGCTCCGCAGCGCGTCCAGGGAGACGACCGGCCAGTCGGCGAGGTGGTGTCGAACATAGGTATCCTTCCCGGCGCCCGGGAGTCCGCTCATCACCACGACCTCGGAGCGCGTGTCGTCGTAGATCTCGACGTCCGGGTGGCGGCCGCCAGCGGGATCGGAGCGGAAGTACACGAAGCGCGTGTGATCCGAGGCGAAGGACCGCGGCGCGGTGTAACACCCCTCCTCGCGGCAGAACTCGCGGAAGAGCTCGATGTTGTCGACGACGCGCCCCATGTCCGCGCAGACGCGCCCCCGGATGTCGGCCTCGGCCACGAGCGCGAGCAGGTCGCAGCGCGCCTGGAGGCTGATCTCGGCGGCGACGCGCCGCGCGTCGTCGCGCTCGATGAGATAGAACGGGATCTGGTGATAGCGCACGAGCGCGCACACCTGCTCGCGCAGCGCGAACGGCGCGCCGAGCTCCCAGAGCAGGCGGCGCGCGAGGAGCTCCCCCGCGCGAGAGTGGCCCTTGGCCGTGATCCGCCCGTCCTCCTCGCGGGTGGTCGCCGGCTTCGCCACGTCGTGGAGGAGGCACGCGAGGTACACGACGCGCTGCTCCTCGGCCGGCAGCGCCTGCCATTCGGGCAGCCCGAGGAGCGTCTCCAGCACCATGCGGGTGTGGATCCAGACGTTGCCCTCGGCGTGGTGGATCGGGTCCTGCGGGCAAGCCTCGAGCGCGCGGACCCAGTCGAAGACCTGGAGCTCATTCCAGGGGACACGCCCCGGATCGGGCGTGAGCAGGTCGAGGAGCGAGGACGCGGAGGACATGACGGAGGACCCCTGGCGAGCGCGCGGTCGGCTCCGCAGTCAACGCCGCGCGCCGCGCAGCGCGCGTGAGGGCCGTAGCATGTCCGCGAAAGGACGCCGGTGCTACCCTGACGCCGCCATGTCCGCCAAATACCCTCGCTCGTTCCACCTGCCGTGGTCCCCGGGCGGAACGTCCGACGACAAGAGGATGGCGGACGTGTCGGGGCTGCTCGGCGTCGAGATCGTCATCACCGAGAAGTGCGACGGGAGCAACCTCACGTACACGCGGGCGAGCGTCTTCTCCCGCTCGCACTCGGGCCCTCCGTCCCACCCGAGCTTCGACCTCGCGAAGGCCACGCACGCGAGCATCGCGCACCTGCTCTCGGAGGGCATGTCGCTCTTCTGTGAGTACTGCTATGCGGTCCACTCCATCGAGTACGAGGCGCTCCCGGGGTATTCGCTCGTCTTCGGCGTGCGGGACGACGTGCGGAGCCTCTTCTGGGAGTGGGACATGGTCGTGGCCCAGGCGAACGATCTGGGGCTCCCCACGGTGCCTGTCCTGTTCCGGGGCATCGTCGAGGGCGAGCGCGAGCTCGAGGCGCTGACGACCGCGCTCGCGCGCGAGCCCTCCGCGTTCGGCGGCCCGCGCGAGGGCGTGGTGGTGCGGGCCGCCGGCGAGTTCCCGGACGCGGCGTTCCAGCGGCGGCTCGCCAAGTGGGTGCGGCGCGGGCACGTGCAGACGGACGAGCACTGGATGCACCAGGAGATCCGGCCCCAGCGCCTCGCCCCGGGGCCGGCGCCGGCGCCGGTAGACGCGTCACCGCCGTGAGGCCAGCGCCGCGAGCCGATCGCAGAGGCCTTCGCGGATCGGGCCGTAGGCCTTGCGGTACTCCTCCCAGTCGAGGCGCTCGTCCGCGACGATCTCGCGCCAGTACGGGTTCGCGGCGCCGTAATCGTGGAGGACGCCCGTCTCGGCGATCTGCACGGCGAAGAGCGGCACCCGGAGGGCGTGGAAGAGCTTCTTCTTCGAGGCCTCCGGCTCGTCGTCGAAGCGGGCGCCGGCCTTCTTGAAGTCGGACGCGGAGCGGCTCGCGGCCGACGCGGCGAGCTTCTTCCTGTCGAGCTTGAACGGGAAGGGCGGCCTCCCTTCCTTGAGCCGGTGCTCGGGCGGCAAGAACAGGCACTCGAGCGCGAAGACGCTGTGCTCGGCGATGGCGCCGCGGAAGGTGTCGAGGCCGTGGACGACGACGTTGACGCCCGGCGCAAAGGCGAGGTCCTGCCGCGCGTCGCGCCGCGCGAGGACGGCGACGAAATCCTCGTCGGACGTCGCGGACGCGGTGCCGTACACGCGCGATCCGGCGCGGAAGACGCTGTGAACCTCGCCGTCGTTGCGGCCGAGGACGCGGAGCACGGTGGAGAGGCTCATGGCAGCGGCCTCGCTCGAGGGACGGTGAGCATCGCGCCGTTGCCATCCCTGCGCAACGGTCGGCGCGCGCGCGACGGAGCTGGCGGGATGGTCAACCTTCGGTCGTCCGCTCGCCGGCACCAGGGGGGAGCGTCGTGTCGTCGCCTGTGGTTGCCGAGCAGCTCCGGTGCTCGCGCCGAGCGCGCCGGCTCAGATAGGCCACGATGACGATGTTGATCACCAGGATGACGATGCGCGTCAGTCGCCATCCATGGCCGACGAGGTCGATGATCTCGAAGGGGACGAGCGAGGCTGTCGCTCCGACGACCAGCCAGGGAGCCCACCTGTAGCCATGGCGGAGCGACGAACCCTCGATGAAGCTGAGCAGGGAGTCCGCCGCGAGCGCGGCGCTCACGACGTGGGCGCCGTGCGGCGTCGTCGCCTTCGAGAGCACGTCCATCAGCGCGGCGCTCCAGGCGCTCGCGCTCTCCCTGCCCAGCGTGACCGCGAACGCGTGAGCCCTGGCGGCGAGCCCGGACGAGGCCAGGAGGAAGATCGCGATCGCCAGCACGATCTGCAGCACCGATTTGGCGAGCTTGTAGACGATGATGACGCGCACGCCGAGCGCCCGCCGCAGAGCATGGGCCTGACCGGCTGCGAATCGATCCCTGGCGGCCATGCGATCCATCCTGGCACGTGTCTCCCGCGCGCGGCGGCCCGTATCGACCTCGAATAGGCCCGCCGAGCTCAACCATCGGGACGCCATGGAACGAACCCGGCCACGAGGCAAGGATGGGCCCGAACTTCGGGACATGCGCGACCCTGGGCTCGCGGAGCTCGACCTCATTGACATCACGCGTGTCGAGGACGGCAGCAGGCGCGACGTGTACGGAGCTCGGGCCGTGGCCTGCGACGTCCTGGCCGGCTGCGTGGCATTGCCTCGCCAGCGCCTGGCCGCTCCCGCGGCAGCCGTGGCCGCCAGCGTGTATAATCATGGGGTTTCGCCGATGATCTCTTGATCAGGGCAGAATCCGCGCGAGGCATTCCTGCAAGTGGGGTACATATGGCCGTCGGGCAGCAACAAGCGGGTCAGCAAAGCCTGTTCACCGATGATTTTTTCTACTTCATCCTGAGGCTTCGAAAATCCCGTATCCAGTCCGTGGTGGCCCGCGTGCGGCGCATGTATCCAGACGAGTCGCCGGAGCAGCAGGCGCGCCGGCTGATCGCATCGACCAAGGCGATCTCTTTGGCCGCGGGCGGCGTCGTCCATGTGCCCTCCATCATCCCTGGGTTCGGCATCGTGTACGAAGGCGTGGGGTTCGTCGCAGGCACATCCATCCTTACCAGGATGCACCTTTACCTGGTCCTCGAGATAGCCCTGCTCTTCGGGAAGGACATCGACGAATCCGAGCGCGTGAAGGAGCTCGCGGCCGTGGTGGCGGCTTGTGCCGCCAGCGCCGCCGCGCCGGTGGCCGTCCTCGCGGTGAGCTTGAACCCGGCCTTCGCCGTGGCGACGGGGGCGCTCGCCGCGGCGGCCGTCTCCCGGGCGATCGGGGAATCGGCGATCCGCCGCTACCAGCGCTCGACGGCGCCCGAGGCGGCGGTCCCCGCGCCCGCGAAGGGATAGCGCCCCCGGTGGGGAGCCCGGGCTCGGGTGCAGCTGGACCGGCCGGCATCGACGGCGATGCCGGCCGCCATCGGAAACCCCGGGTAGGAGCCATGTTTGCAGCACAAGGGCGTTGGTCGCCACACCTCCGGCGGAGCGCGAGCTCACCGGCGGCCGTCACGCTCCTGTGGACCCTGTGTTTCCTCGACCGTGGTAGCACTGTGCTCGGCGCCGCCTCCGTCTGCGGCGCCTCCGCGCATCCAGGAGGGTCCATGGCCGTCGCCGACTCGCACGCTGCTCGTCCCCAGAAGACCGATCACCTGCCCGAGGCCGTCGAACGGCGGGTGGCGGACGCCCTCGCCGCGCTGTCGCTGGAGCAGAAGGTCCGCCTGCTCACCGGCGCCGACTTCTGGAGCACGCACCCCGAGCCCGCGATCGGCCTGCGCCGCGTGGTCGTCTCGGATGGCCCGGTCGGCGTGCGCGGCGAGCGCTGGGACGAGCGCGATCCCTCGGTGTGCCTCCCTTCCTCCACCGCCCTCGCGGCCACATGGGACGAGGGCTTGCTGGAGCGCGTCGGCGCCGCGCTGGCGTCGGAGGCGCGGCGCAAGGGCGTCGACGTCGTCCTGGGGCCGACCGTCAACCTGCACCGCAGCCCGCTCGGCGGCAGGCACTTCGAGTGCTTCTCGGAAGATCCCCTGCTGACCGGCCGGCTCGGCGCCGCCTACGTCCGAGGGCTGCAGGCCCACGGCGTCGGCGCCACGCCCAAGCACTACGTCGCCAACGACTCGGAGACCGAGCGGTTCACGGTCGACGTCCGGGTCGATGAGCGCACGCTGCGCGAGCTCTACCTCGCGCCCTTCGAGCGGATGATCACCGGCGCGGGCGCGTGGCTCGTGATGGCCTCGTACAACGCCGTCAACGGGGTGACCCTGACCGAGAGCGCGCTGCTCGCGTCGCCGCTCGAGGACGAGTGGGGCTTCGACGGCGTCGTGGTCTCCGACTGGACCGCGACCCGCTCCACCGAGGCCGCGGCGCGCGCGGCGCTGGACCTCGCCATGCCGGGCCCGGGAGGGCCGTGGGGCGCGGCGCTCGTCGCCGCCGTCCGCCGCGGCGCGGTGCCCGAGAAGGCCATCGACGACAAGGTCCGCCGCCTGCTGCGCCTCGCCGCCCGGGTCGGCGCCCTCGAGGGCGTCGCGCCGGCCGCCCCCGTCCCGGCCCCGCTCTCGGGCGCCGAGGCCGGGGCGCTCGCTCGCGAGGCCGCCGCGGCCGGCATGGTGCTCGTGCGCAACCAGGGCGACGCGCTCCCCCTCGACGCGGCCAGCTTGCGGCGCATCGCCGTGATCGGCCCCAACGCCGCGGCCGGGCGGATCCAGGGCGGCGGCAGCGCCAGCGTCCACCCGCACTACGCGGTCTCGCCGCTCGACGGGCTGCGCGCCGCGCTCGGCCGGCGCGCCGACGTGCTCCACGCCGTCGGCACCCGCATCCACGAAGGGCTCGTGCCGGTGTCCGGAGACCAGGTCGTCGACCCCGTGAGCGGCCAGCACGGCGTCCACGTGCGGCTCCTCGACGCGAAGGGCGCCGTCCTGCACGAGGAGCACCGCGACGTCGGGCGCCTCACGTTCATCGGGGATCAGCGCGCGAACGAGGCCGCGACGATCGAGGTGACGGCGCGGTTCCGCGCCGCCGAGGCGGGGCTCCACCGGATCGGCGTGGCCGGCGTGGGCGTCTACCGCCTCACCGCCGGCGGGCAGGTCCTCTTCGACGAGGCCATCTTGCCGGACAAGGAAGACATCGCCGCGGCCCTGCTCGCCCCGCCGCAGCGGGCGGCAGAGCTGTCCCTGGCCGCCGGCCAGGAGGTCGATCTCGCCCTGACGCACACCGTCCCCGTGGGCACGCTGGCGGTGGCGTTCTCCCTGGGCGCCGAGGTGCCCGCGCTGTCCGACGAGGACGAGCTGGCGCGCGCCGTGGAACTCGCGCGCTCCGCCGACGTCGCGATCGTGGTCGTCGGCACCACCGAGGCGATCGAGAGCGAGGGCTTCGACCGGACCACGCTCGGGCTCCCCGGCCGCCAGGACGAGCTGATCAGCGCCGTCGCGGCCGTGAATCCCCGGACGATCGTGCTGGTGAACTCCGGCGGGCCGGTGACCATGCCCTGGCGCGACGAGGTGGCCGCTGTGCTCCTCACGTGGTTCCCGGGCCAGGAGTTCGGCGCCGCCGTCGCCGACGTGCTGCTCGGCGCCGTGGAGCCCGGCGGTCGCCTGCCCACGACCTGGCCCGCGCGCGTGGAGGACGTGCCCGTGCTCTCGACGAAGCCCGAGAACGGCAAGCTGGTCTATGCCGAGGGCCTGCACATCGGGTACCGCGCCTGGGCGCGCGCCGGCGTCGCCCCGGCCTACCCGTTCGGGCACGGCCTGGGCTACACGCGCTGGGAGATCCTCGACGTGGAAGCGCCGAGCGTCGCCGCCGGCGCGGCGGTCGAGGCGCGGGTGCGCGTGCGCAACGCCGGGGCGCGCCGCGGGCGCCACGTGGTCCAGCTCTACCTGTCGCGGCCGGACTCCGGGGTCGAGCGCCCCGCGCTCTGGCTGGCCGGCTTCGCGTCCGTCGAGGCCGAGCCCGATCAGTCCGTCGACGTCGCCGTCACCGTCGAGCCGCGGGCCTTCGCGCACTGGGCGGCGGGCCGATGGCAGGTGGAGGCCGGCGCGTACACGCTGCATGCGGGACACTCGGCCGCCGTCCTGACGAGACAGACCGCGGTGCACCTGCACGAGTGAGAGCGCAGCTGCGCGGCCCCGGGCGCTGCGCGCGCTCGCTGCGATCGATCCGACGATCCCCGGATCGAATCGATGAGCCCGGAGCGAGGCTTTGCCAAGGATCATGGCGGGCGCCTCGCCCCCCTCGTCATGCCTTGGTGCAAATTGCCTCAGCGTGACCGATGCGCGCGGCCGATTCCCCGCCGAAAAGGGGAGTCCGTGCTGGTCTTGTCGTGAGGGCGCGCGGGTGAGCGTCGAGCTCGCCGGCGTTTGCGCGCGCGACAGGACGTGGGCTCTGTGTTTCGCCGCGCAGGCGCCGGCGGAGGTGAGGAGACGGCTCCTGGTTCGCCGCTTGCTTTCCTGGAGGGCGACCCATGATGGACGAGCACCATGTCCCCGGCCAGAGCGGATGGCTCGCGCTCGCCGGGAGAGGCGATGAGAGCACGGGCGGCGTTTCGTCGAGCGTCCGTGGATCGCAGCGGGAGCGCGCCGTGGGCGAGGTCCTCGCGGGCAAGTACCAGATCGTGGGTCGGCTGGGCGCCGGGGGCATGGGCACGGTGTGGCGGGCGCGCAGCCTTTGGCTCGACGTCGACGTGGCGATCAAGGTGCTCCACGAGGAGCAGCTCGACGCCCACGCCGCCGAGCGGTTGCTCCGGGAGGCGCGCGCGACGGCGAAGCTCGGCCATCCGGCGATCGTGCGCGTGTTCGATTTCGGCGAGACCGACGCGGGCGAGCCGTTCCTGGTGATGGAGCTGCTCGAGGGCACGCCGCTCTCGAGCTGGATCGAGGCGAGGGGCCGGGTGCCGGCGGAGCAGGCAGTCCAGATGCTCTTGCCGGTCGCGTGTGCGCTCGCGACGGCCCACGCGCAGCGCATCGTCCATCGCGACATCAAGCCTGCCAACATCCTCATCGTGCCCGACGGCGCGGGCGGCCACGTCCCGAAGGTCGTCGACTTCGGCATCGCCAAGCTCGCCAACGCGGCGAGCCCTGCGATCACGCAGCGAGGGATGATCGTCGGCAGCCCGGAGTACATGTCGCCGGAGCAGGCCGACGGTCAGCTGGACGTCGGGGAGCAGACCGACGTCTGGGCGTTCAGCGTGGTGATGTACGAGCTCATCACCGGGCGGCGGCCGTTCAGCGGGGAGACGCTCAGCGCCGTGATCGTGTCGATCTTCAGCAAGGAGCCGGTGCCGACGACGGAGCTCGGCGCCGGCGACGAGGCGCTGTGGGCGATCCTCCGGCGCGGGCTGGCCAAGTCGCCGGCCGATCGATGGCCCAGCATGCGCGCGCTCGGCCGCGCCCTGGCCGCCTGGGCGATCGAGCGCGGGGTCACCGCGGACGTGGCGGGCACGTCGCTCGCTCACCAGTGGCTCGCGCGAGGGGCCGAGCCGCCGCTGGCGGCGGAGACGGCGGCCACGATCGCCGCGCCTGCGGGCGCGACCTCCGGGGCGGAGGCGGCGGCGCGGCGCCCGGCCGTCGCGCGGGAGGCGCCGGGCGCGCTGCCGACGCCGGCGGCCACGCCCATCGCGCGCCGGGGCAGCACCATCGAGATGCCCAAGGCATGGCGCGGAGCTCCGCTCGGGCTCACGCCCCCGCCGTGGCTCCAGAAGGCCCTCGTCGCCGGGGTCCTCGCCTTCGCCGCGCCTCTGGTCGTCGTCCTGGGGCTGGACGCGCGGGGTGGAAGGGCGAGCGCGGGCACCGCTCGAACGGCGGTCGTTGCGGCTGCTCCTGCCGTCGGCCTGGGCGCGTCGGAAGCGGTGCGGGGGACGGCGTCGGCTGCCTCCGCCATCGGCGTCGCGCCCCCCGATGCCGGCGCGCGGCGCGCGGCTGCTTCCGGGACGGCCGTGAGGGGCGCGCCGACGGACAGCGCGCCTCCCGAGCGGGACGAGCAGAGCGATCCTTGGGAGGGGCCGAGCGACCCATGGGACGAGCTGTTGCCGGCCCCGGTGGAGCCGCACGCCCAGGTGGCCGAGCCGCCTGGCCAGCGGATCGCTCCGCGCGCCCAGGTGGCCGAGCCGCGCGCTCAGGTGACCGAGCCGCGCGCTCGGGTGGCCGAGCCGCGCGCTCCGCGAGCTGCGTCCCCGCGTCCGCGGCCTGTCTCCACGTCCATGCCGCTGCCGGCGGCGCCCGACTTCTGAGGTGGTCATGCGCACTCCCGGGGTGAAGCTCCGTTGCCTTCGTGGTTCTGGCGATCTGCTGCTCCTCCTGGTCACGCTCGCCGCGGGGGCGCTCGGGCCGGGAGGCTGCTCCGTTCTCATCAGCGACGAGCTGTCCGACAAGGCCGACGAAACAGAGGGCGCCGGAGGGCTCGAGGACCAGACCGGCGACGGGCGTGGTGGGGGCGACGTCAACGGCAGCAGCGGCGAGGGCACGAGCCGCACCGCCGCGAGCAATGGAGGCAGCGGGAGCGCGAGCAGCGGAAGCGGCGCTGACCCGAGCAGCGGGAGCGGCGCTGGCCCGAGCAGCGGAAGCGGCGCTGGCGCGAGTGGTGCTGGCCCGAGCAGCGGAAGTAGTGCTGGCCCGAGCAGCGGAAGCGGCGCTGACCCGAGCAGCGGGAGCGGCGCTGACCCGAGCAGCGGGAGCGGCGCTGACCCGAGCAGCGGGAGCGGCGCTGGCGCGAGTGGTGCTGGCCCGAGCAGCGGAAGTGGCGCTGGCCCGAGCAGCGGAAGTGGGGCTGGCCCGAGCAGCGGAAGTGGGGCTGGCCCGAGCAGCGGGAGCGGCGCTGACCCGAGCAGCGGGAGCGGCGCTGGCCCGAGTGGCGCTGGGCCGAGCAGCGGGAGCGGCGCTGGCCCGAGTGGCGCTGGTCCGAGCAGCGGGAGTGGCGCTGGCCCGAGCAGCGGGAGCGGCGTTAGCCTGAGCAGCGGTGGAGGCGAGAGCGGAAGCGGCGTTGCCACGAGCAGCGGGAGCGGCGAGGGAGGCGAAGGTAGCGGGAGCGCCGAGGGCAGCGGAGGGGGCGCTGGCGCGAGCGGCGAGGGAGGCGAGGGCAGCGGAGGCGGTGCTGGCGCGAGCGGCGAGGGAAGCGCGAGCAGCGGGAGCGGCGCCGGAGGCGCCGGAGGCGCCGGACCGAGCAGCGGCCCAGGCAGCGAGGCGACCTGCAATGGCCATTTCGCCGATTGCGACGGGGACCCGGCGCACCATTGCGAGACCAACCTGTGGAACAACGACGCTCATTGCGGCGCCTGTGACAACAGATGCCCGGCCCGCACGAAGTGCCGGCAAGGAGAGTGCTTATGAGCGCGCGCCCTGCAGCGCGATCCGCACGGCTCGGCGTCGCGCTCGCCGCGGCCTTGCTCATGGCCGCGGTCCCGCTCCCCGCGTCCGCGCAGGACGCGGGCGATGTGGAGTCCGCGCGCGCGCTGTTCGTCCAGGGGGCCAAGCTGGCGAAGCAGGGGCGCTGGGAGGAGGCGCGCGCGCTGTACGCAAGATCGCTCCAGATCAAGGCGGCTCCCCTCACGCGCTACAGCCTCGGCGTCGCGCAGAGGGAGACCGGGCACCTCGTCGAGGCGCTCGCCAGCTTTCGCACCTTCCTGGCCGAGCCGCCGACGCCGACGACCACGCCCTACGTCGGGCCGGCGCGCGAGGCGGTCGCGGCGCTCGAAGGGCGCATCGGCCGAGCGACGATCGCCGTCAAGCCTGCCGAGATCGACGGGCTTGCGCTGGCCGTGGATGGGCGGCCGCTTCGCGCGGCGCCTGGGCAGGTCATCGAGCTGGACCCGGGCGCTCACGAGATCTCCGCGAGCGCCCCAGGGTTCCGCGCTGCGGTCGCCCGGTTCAGCGTCGGCGCGGGCAGCTCGGTCGAGGTCCCGATCGCCCTGGCGCGAGCCACGACCGAGACGAGGCACGCCTCGGCTGCCGGGGGCGCTCTGCCTCCTGTGGCCGGCGCTGCCGATGCATCGTCGAGCCGGACGCTCCCGTTCGTCGTTCTGGGCGCGGGCGGCGCGCTCTTCGCCGGCGGAGCCATCCTCGGGCTCTCGGGCGTGAGGCAGGCGAGCGATGCCCGCTCGAGCTCGGGCGCGGACGCGGGCGCCGCGCGGGCCAAGGGGATCGCCGGCGACGTCCTCGGCGTCGCCGGTGTCGCGACCGTGGGCGTCGGGCTCTACCTGCTGCTGAAGGAGCCCGCGCCGAGCACGCCCAAGGCGGGCTCCGTGACGCCATGGCTGAGCGCGTCCGGCGCGGGCATCGAGGTGCGGCTCTGAGGCCGCGCGGCCCGCGCCGAGCCCACCGCGGCGGCGAGCGCTCGACGCCAGGACGGGGAAAAGACGCAAAATAGAGGCGGCGAGGGAACTTCCCGGCGGAAGCGAGGACATGGTACTGCGCGCCCATGCGCTCGCTCGTGACGGTGCTGTCCCTGGCCGCGCTCCTGGCCGCGGGCGCATCCGCCTCGGCCAACGGCGACGGGACCAGCCCGCCCCCTGCGGCCGCGCCCGCGGCGAGCGCTCCTCCTGCGGCCGCGCCCGCGGCGAGCGCTCCTCCTGCGGCAGCGCCCACGGCGAGCGCGCCCGCGTCCCCGCAGGACGCGGCGGCGGCGCGCTGGTGTGCGCCGGAGCTCGCGTCGCTGCCCGGTGAGGTCTGCGCGTTCCTGCCGGCCAGGGAGGCGCCTGGCCCCCGGGTGCTCGTGATCTTCCTGCACGGCGTCGTTCAGCCCGATTCTGGGTGGCAGTGGGCGCAGCAGCGGGGCGCGGCGCGGGCCGGCGCCCGGCACGGGGTCGCCGTGATGATGCCCCGCGGCCGGCGCGGGATCGGTCCGAAGACCATGGAAGACTGGTGGTGCTGGCCCACCGCCTCCGCCGCGCAGACGGCCCACGAGGACGCCCTGATCGCCGAGTGGGACGCGGCGCGCGCGGAGCTCGAGCGGCGCGCGGGCGGGCGCTTCGAGCGGGTGCTCGTGTTCGGCTTCTCGAACGGGGCGTACTACGCGACGTCGCTGGCGATGCGCGGGCGGCTGCCGGTCGACGGCTACGCGGCGTTCGCGGGCGGATCGGGCGCGCGCTACCTGCAGCGGGCGGGCGCGCAGACGAAGCTGCGCGCGCCGGTCTTCGTCGGCTGGGGAGGGAAGGACCCGGCGCACCAGGACCAGGTGGCGCTCGCGAAGATGCTCCGCAGGCTCAAGTGGCCCTCGAGGTCGCTCGGCAAGCCGCGCGCGGGGCACGCGATGACCGACGAGCAGGTCGACCAGGCGTTCGCGTTCCTGAGCGGCAGGCGAGGCGGCGACAAGGCGCCCGGCAGAGGGCGCGGAGCTGGATCGCGATGAAGGACGCGCTGACGACCGCGCTCTCCCCCGATTTCCTCGAGCGCGAGGCGGCCCGCCTGGGCGCGCTGCTCGCGGATCACGTGCGCAGGGCGCAGCGCCGGGAAGGGCCGGTGCTGGTGCAGCGATCGATCGAGGAGATCCTCGCCGCGCTCGACTTCGATCGCACGGTCGCGCACGGCGGCGCGGATCTCGCCGCCCTCGTCGCCACCGTCCTCGACAACAGCAACCGGCTGCACCATCCCCGCTACTTCGGTCACCAGGTGGCCGTGCCGATGCTGTCGTCGTCGCTCGCCGACCTCGTGCACGGCGTCCTCAACAACGGCATGGCCGTCTACGAGATGGGGCCGGCCGGGACCGCGATCGAGCGCGGGCTCCTCCGCTGGATGCGGGGCAAGATCGGTTGGGGCGCCGAGGGGGACGGCGTCATCACCCACGGCGGGAGCCTGGGCAACCTGAGCGCGCTGCTCGCGTGCAGGGAGCGCGTCGCCCCGGGGAGCTTCAAGGCGGGCGTCCCGCCCGGCCTCGTCCTGCTCGCCTCCGAGGCGGCGCATTATTCCGTCGCGCGCGCCGCCGCCATCATGGGCCTCGGCGGCGATGCCGTCGTGAAGGTCGCCGTGGACGACGCGCTGCGGATCGTCCCGGGGGCGCTCTCGCGGGCGTACGAGGAGGTGAAGCGGGCGGGCAAGCGGGTGCTCGCCGTGGTGGCCAACGCGGGCGCGACGCCGAACGGGGCCTTCGACCCGCTGCGGGAGATCGGCGCGTTCTGCCGGCGGGAGGGGCTCTGGCTCCACGTCGACGGCGCCCACGGCGCGGCGGCGCGCTTCACCGAACGCTACCGGGACCTCCTCGACGGCGTCGAGCTCGCCGACTCGCTGGTCTGCGACATGCACAAGATGCTCGGCACATCGACGCTGGCCTGCGCGGTCCTCGTCAAGGATCCCGCCGCGCTCGCCGGCACCTACGAGCAGTACGCGCCGTACCTGCACGGCGAGGACGAGCGGCAGGGCGTCGATCTGTCCAAGCTCACGTTCGAGTGCACGAAGGCGCAGCTGTCGCTCAAGCTGTTCTTCAACCTCGCCCTCGTCGGCGAGGCGGGCATGTCCGCGCACGTCGAGCGCCTCTTCGACGCCGCCCGGCGCTTCCACGGCCTCCTCGCGCGCCGGCCGGCGTTCGAGTGCTTCGGCGCCCCGCAGGCCAACATCCTCTGCTTCCGTGTCGGCCGCGACTCGGCCGTACAGGATCGCGTCCGGCGGCAGATCGTGGAGGAGGGGAGCTTCTACATCACGCGCACCACGCTGCGCGGCGAGTCGTGGCTGCGCCTCGTCATCATGAACCCGCAGACGACGGACGGGGACATCGAGGCGCTCGCGGCGCGCATCGAGGCGCTCGTCATCGACCGCGCGCCGCCGCCCTGACGACCACGCGCCGGGCCGCGTCCGCGGGCGGACGCGGGGCGGTCAGCCGCCGCCTCTGGCCCCGGTCGCCGCGGCCGACGGGGGCACCGGAGGGTCGCCGGCCGGCACCTGGAGCATCGCATAGTTGATCGTTGTCTCGTTGCGCAGCACGGTGAGCACCACCATGTCGCCGGGCACGCGGGCGCGCAGGTAGCTCTCCAGGCCTGCCAGCGAGTGGACTGGCTGCCCATCGACCGCGAGGATGACGTCGCCCGGCTCCAGCAGCGGGGATGTGAAGCTGCGGATATCCATGCTCGCGATCCTCGCGCCCTCCCCGGTGGTCGGCTGGATGGTGAGCAGCCAGGGCGCCGGCACGGAGGTGGCCGTCGGCGCGTGGCTCGACCGCTTGTCGCGCTTCTCTGGCCTTGCGATCGCCGCCGGGCTCGCCGGCGCGCCGGTGCGCTGCTGCGCGTCCTCGGTGCGCTGCTGCATGTCCTCGGCGCGCTGCTGCGAGGCCTCGACGCGCGGGCAGTCGCCGCGGCACGCGCTGACCGCCAGCGGGACGAGCGGCGTGAGCACCCCTGAGAGGCGTCGAACCCACCCGTACGCGCCGCGCGTCCGGAGGGGCTGATCCCGCTGTTGACTGCCATGCATGGCCCCGGCGTCCTCCGCGTGTCCTCTGCGCGTTCGCCACGCGTGCTCACGTGGCTCACGTCAGTTCACGTCGCTACACGTCGCTCACGTCGCCCACGTCGAGAACTGCAAGATCCCAACCACCGATTCCCCGCCGCTGTCCGGGCCGTTGTTCGGCGCGCGGCGAAGACCGGGGCGAGGCGGGCCCGGAGGGCGTTCTTCTCTCTATCTCGCTGCGCCCTCGCAATTCCGTCTCTCGCGAGCCCGAGCGGCGTCCTCGCGCCTTGAACTCACCGGAAAGCAGGGAGGGTGTCCGTCCCCGGCGCGCCGCGCTCATGGGCTGGCGGGCCGTGGCGCCGGGCCGAAGTGCGCGGGGAACACCCGCTCGAGGAACTCGTTGCGCAGGAGCCCGTCGGGATCGACGAGCCGCTTCAGGCGGACGAACTCCGGGAGCGCGTGCGCGTACATCGCCTGGAGGTGCTCCGCTGTCGCGTGGACGTTCTTCACCAGGTAGACGCGGCCGCCGAGCTCGAGCGCGCGCGCGCTGAGCTCGCTGAGGCGGAGGCGGAGCCGGTGGGCGCTCTCTTCCTCCGAGACCTCGAACGCGAGCGTCACCGCGAACCCGTCGGTCCCGTGGTTCGCCGAGAGGAGGAACTGGTCGCCCTGGATGTGGAGCACGTCGAGGAGGAGCGGCGGTATTCCGTCTCGGGTAGCGATCTCATCCACCTTGCCCAGGAAATCGACGAGCCGGCGCAGGCTGTCCTCCGGGGCGCGCGGGTCGTAAGGGATCATGAACGCTTGCTGCAGCGTGAGCATGGGCATCCCGAAGGTCTGCGCGATGCGCTTCGCGCGGACGTTGCCGTCCATGAAGAACAGGTAGCCCATGAGCTCATCGACGTACGGGCGTGAGACATCGAAGAGGAAGCGGTCGATGAGGGTCCAGAGGCCCCGGCTCACCACGGACGCGCGCATCAGCCACTCGATCGGGACGCGGAGCACGTGCCGGGGGCGATGGATCAGCAGCGGGCGGAGCTCGTGCGAGGTCCCCGGGACGTACCGCGACCGGAGGACCATGCCCTTGGTCCCCTCCAGGGTATGGAAGGCGATGGAGAAGAGCGCCTCCGGGATCCACCCGTCCTCGAGCGCGGTGCCTCCCTCGGACGGCAGGAGCTGCTCCGGGCGTGGGAGGAGCGCCGTCGCGAGCTCCTCGAGCGAGGTGCAGCGCGTCGCCTGGGTGACGACCCGGATCGGCGTCCCTGCCGGGGCGACGCGCGCGATGCGGTACGTGACATCGATCACCGCGCCGAGGTAGCCGAGCCCGCCGATCACCGCGTGGAACAGCGCGCTCGTCGCGTCATCGGGGCTGAGGGAGAGCAGCTGTCCGTCGAGGCGGAGGAGGGAGAGCCGCTCGACGTAGTGTCCCTCTTTGCTGGCGATGCCCGAGAAGCGCGAGAGGCAGTCCCCCGAGACCGTGCCTCCCGCGGTGGCGTGGCTCGTCGAGACGACCGTGTAGGGCACGAAGCCGCGGGCGGCGAGCTCGCGGGCGATGGCTCCCCAGGTGGCGCCGGCGCCCACGGTCATCCGCGCTCGTTGCGTGTCGATCTCGATGGATCTGAAGTGGTGCATCGAGATCACGATGTCGTCGTTCAGCGCCTGGCCGTCGAACGACTGGCCTCCGGCGCGGAACGTGATCCTGCGCCCTGTCCGCTTCGCCATGCGGAAGAGCACCCTGAGCTCCTCGACCGACGCCGGGAAGTACACGTCTCCGCACGATCGTTGCAGCCCGCTGTAGCCCTGGAGCGAGAAGAGCGGTCTCCGTCGGATCTCGTCGATCCGTGGCGCCAGCGGCGCTTCCCCGACGTGGGCGAGCCCGGCGCTGCCGCGTTCGTCTTCGCGAGGGGAGCCCGAGGGCGCCCCGCCGATGAATCGAGCGACCATGTTCAACCCGACGGCTGGCAGCAATGAACCTCGCCCGTCGTCCTGGCCCAATCGGGAGCAGCGCGCATCCCACCAGCTTCGCTCGAGCCGCCCCGGCCGGCCAAATTAGCCGCTGTTTTCGCGTTTCAGCGGTAGCTCCCCGGGCCCGAGGCGCTAACCAAGCTCGTACCAACGTGAACGTTTACGTGGTCGTGGTCGTTTACGTGGTCGTGGTCGTGGTCGTGGTCGTGGTCGTGGTCGTGGTCGTCAACGGTAAGCCGTGAACGACCACGACCACGACCACGACCACGTAAACGTTCACGTAAACGACCACGTAAACGTTCACGTAAACGACCACGTAAACGTTCACGTAAACGACCACGTAAACGTTGAGAGGTGGGAGAACGCGGCGCGAAGCGTTGGTTAACGCGTAAGAGCCCCCGGGGAGGGGGCTCTTACGCGGGGCGCCGACGGGCAGGTATCCGAGTGTCGCTCAGAACCCGCGGAGCTCGACGTGGATGTTGCGCCGGTGCGCCGACTGCTGGAAGCGCCGGAGGAGCTCTGCGACGTCATGGTCGATGTAGGAAACCCCCTGGGCGTCCACGACCACGTGGGTGTCGCTCGGCAGCCGCTCGAGCAGCGTGACGAGCTTGCCCTGGGTGAAGAAGTAGGCCGCCTTGTTGAACCGGATGGTCACCCGGGCCCCCTCGTGGATCACGTCGAAGACCCGGGACATCTGGGTCCTCAGCACGAAGAGGACGCCGACCGCCAGGCCGATCGCGATGCCCTTCAGGAGATCGGTCAGCACGATGGCCACGATCGTCACCACGAACGGGATGAAGTGGTTCCAGCCGAGCTGGCGCATCTCGGCGAAGATCTTGGGCTTGGCCAGCTTGTAGCCGGTCACGAGCAGGATCGTCGCGAGGCACGCGAGCGGGATGCGCGAGAGCAGCCCCGCGGCGAAGACCACCGCGAGCAGCAGGAGCGCGCCGTGCGTGAAGGCGGAGAGCCGCGTCCGCGCGCCGGCGTTCGTGTTGGCGCTGCTGCGGACGATGACCGACGTGACCGGGAGACCGCCGGCGAACCCGGAGAGCATGTTGGCGAGCCCCTGCGCGACGAGCTCCCGGTTCGGCGGCGACTTGCGGTGCCACGGATCGATCCGATCCACCGCCTCCAGGTTGAGCAGCGTCTCGAGGCTCGCCACGATCGCGAGCGTCACGCCCAGCACCCACACCTCGGGCCGCAGCATCGCCGATAAGTCCGGGAGCTGGAGCGCGCTGACCAGGTCGCCCGTGGGCAGCGTCACGAGGTGCTTCTGCTCGAGGGCGAGGGACGGGATCGCCGCCTTGAACAGCTCGTTGCCGAGCGTCGCGACGAGCACGGCCACGAGGGGCGCGGGGAGCCAGGAGATCTTCGCGAGGCGCGACTTCTCCCACCCGACCAGGATGGCGAGGCAGACGGCGCTGAGGAGGAACGCGCCCCACTCGATGGCCTGCGCCGCCTGGCCGATCATCGTGAAGGTGTTGCCGCCGTCGGCCTTGAACGACTCGGAGGCGAAGTTGTCCTTGTCGAAGCCGACGGCGTGGGGGAGCTGCTTCAGGATGAGCAGGACGCCGATGGCCGCGAGCATCCCCTTGATGACCGAGGAGGGGAAGAAATGGCTGATCGCGCCCGCCCTCAGCAGGCCGAGCCCGAGCTGAAGGACGCCGCCGATCACCACGGCCATCGCGAACGCCTGGAAGCTCTGCAGGCTGGTGATGCCCGCGAGCACGATGGCGGCGAGCCCCGCCGCCGGGCCGCTCACGCTGAGCTGAGCGCGGCTCACGAGCGGGATGACGAGCCCGCCCACGATGCCGGCCACGATGCCGGAGAGGAGCGGGGCCCCCGACGCGAGCGCGATGCCCAGGCAGAGCGGCAGGGCGACGAGGAAGACGACGAGGCCGGCCGGGATGTCGTACTTGAGGTTCGCGATGAGGCGCGGATCGAGCGGCGGCGCGCTCTCCGCGGGCGGTGATTCCCGGCTCGCACCCGGGCTCTCGGAGCTAAGCGCCACGGCGCCGGCGGGATTCACCCCCGCGCCTGCATGGATAGGATTCGGAAGCTGCATCGAACGGGCCCTCTCAATTCGAGTTAAGACGTGGATCGGTGTCGAACAGGCGCTCAGATGGCCCGCCGGTAGACCGCTGTCTCCGGCAGCGCCGACGGGGGCGCCGCGTCACCGATCGGCCCGAACTGGCCGGTCGAAGCCTCGAATTGAAAGACCTGTCCGGTCTCGATCTTGAAGACCCAGGCGTAGAGAGAGAGCTCGCCGCGCGCGAGCCGCGCGCGGATCGTCGGGTGCGTCCGGAGGTTCTCGATCTGGGCGAGCACGTTCTCCTCCACCGTGATCGTCAGCCGATCCTCCCCCTCGATGTGCGGGTAGTTCTCCTGCACCAGGCGGCGCGTCAGCTCCGCGTGCTGGAGCCACGATTTGACCGCCGGCAGCTCGTCGAGGCCCGAGGGATCGAGCAGCCCGCGCATCGCGCCGCAGAGCGTGTGACCGCAGACGATGATGTGCTTGACCCCGAGGTGCGCGGCCGCGAACTCGATCGCGGCGGCCTCGCTGCCGTTGCTGGCGCCGTACGGCGGCACGATGTTGCCGACGTTGCGCACGATGAAGATGTCGCCAGGCTGGGTCTGCGTGATGAGGTTCGGGTTGATGCGGCTGTCCGAGCACGTGATGAACAGCGCCTCGGGCCGCTGACCCCTCGCCAGGTGGCGGAAGAGGTCCTGATGTGTACCGCACACCTCGGCATGGAACTTGTGCAACCCGTCAGCGAGCTTCTGCATGGAATAAACCCTCTCGTTGGCCGCGCCGATCCGGCGCGGCAGCCGTCGTGAACACCTCCGATTCCAGCGACTCCGAGCCGGACCGCGAGCGGCCTCGGCCACGGAGCTAGCCTATCAGTTCAGGAAGCGTGGTGGAGGACGACGGAGGGGAGGGTGGGGGACGGGGGACGGGACGCGGACGGGCCGGAGATCGGCGACGAGGACGGCGCGCGGCGGCGCCGCGCCGGCGCGCGGCGCCGATCGGGAGGCGACGGAACGACGGGCCCCGTCGCGGACCGGCGGCTGCAAGGCCTCGAGCACACCGTCGTTCTCGCTGGCCCCGGTACGAAACGATCCCGAAACATCGGAGTTGCCGGCTTCGATGATGCTGATATTCGCCCGTCCCAGCGCAGTGGGGGCGAGGATCAGCAGGAAGAGCAGCGCGATCCGAGGGAAAAATGACCGGAGGGCCAGCATCGTTCGAGGAGTGACAGGCTGTCGGCCGCGGGAACCAGGGAGGCGCCCTGTCTATTCCCTAACCTGGCAGCGGTCTCGGTTCGTCGCAAGACGCAACGAGGTGCAGATCGTGTGGGGCAGAATGTCCCGCGCTGGGGCGGACGTCTCGCGCCTGAGCCAGCACGGCGCCACGTCCAAATACCCGTACCAGCGACAGAATTCAACCCGCCGTCAATGCCGTCACGATGGCGTCGCGGAAGGCGCGCATCTCGTGCTCACCCGCATATTTATAACGAGGCCAGAAGAAGCCCTTGAGACCGTCCCGCTGACGGCGCGGGACCACGTGGATGTGCACGTGGGGGACGCTCTGACTGACGCGGTTGTTGATGGCGACGAAGGAGCCGTCTGCGGAGCATGCGGACTCGACGGCGCACGCGAGGCGCTGGGCGGTCGCGAAGAGCGGACCGACGAGCGACGCCGGAATATCGGTGAGCACCTCGTGATGGGCGCGCGGGATGAGCAGGCAGTGGCCGGGGAAGAGCGGGCGGTGATCCAGGAACGCCAGGACCTCCGGCTCGTCGAGCACGACGTGGGCCGGCGTTTCGCCCCGGGCGATGCTGCAGAACACGCAGGGGCGGGACGGCATGGTGAGCCTCGCGCTCTTCGATGCCGCGCGGCCTGCCTGGCGTCAATGCCGGCCGCGCGGGCAGCGGCGCGCGGCCGCGGTCACGGCGACGCTGGGCGCGCGCGGCCGTGGCCACGCTGGGCACGCGCGGCTGCGCAGGGCGCGCGCGGTCGTCAGTGGCTCGCCAGGATGGCGTCGATCGAGCCGTAGGTGGCAGGCTCGCGCGTCCAGTAGTCCAGGAGAAGGCCGCCGGCCGTCATCCAGGCCCTGTCGAAGCCGCCGTCCTGCGACGTGACGCGCACGACGTGATCGCCGCCGTGGAACGCCCAGTGGCGGCCCGTGTGGTCGAAGTGGTCGATGAGCGCGCCCTGCCGCGTCTTGACGTGGAGCGCGTCGGAGGGATCGTCCCACGACGTGTCGACGATGAGCTCGTAGACCTGCCAGAGGTTGCCGGACGGCAGCACTCCCCAGTCCACCTGGACCCCGGAGTCGTTCGGGAGCCCGAAGACGAAGCAGCGGGGCATGCGCCGCGCCGCGTGCCAGAGATCGCCGTTGCGGCTCTGCTCGTGGTGGAGCGTCACGAGCGTGTCGCGCGCGAGGCCGAACGCGTCGTTGTCACCGGGGCTGTCCCACACCCGGCGGAAGAGGTGCTGGCAGAGCTGGTCGGCCCCGGCGGAGAACCCGACGGTGAGCAGGCCCCGCTGCCGGCGCTCGTGCAGGAGGCGCCCGAACTTGCCGGGCTCTCCGTCGAACATCGCGCCGAGCTGCTTGTAGCGCCAGAGCCCCGTCGTGCTGTAGCCGCCGCCGAGGATCACCACCTCGGACGACGCGAGGTAGTGCCACAGGACGTCCACGTCCTCCCTGCGCAGGTTGCTGGTCCAGTAGAACGGCACGTGCTCGAGGCCGAACCGCTCGTAGAACCGGAAGAACCAGCTGAAGTTGCCGTACGCGAACTCCTGCCGCTCGCGCTCGTTGCCGTCGCGGGGCGCCTCAGACATCGGCAGGAACAGGATGCGCTTGTTGTCCCGCCCCGAGAGCGCCCGCTGCGCGATGTAGCGGTCGTGGATGAAGTTGCAGCGGTTATGGGAGCTGTAGAGCAGCGCGGTCCCTCTCATGAGGGCGCGCATCTGAGCCGCTCGCCGCGCCTCGCGTCAAGGGGCCGCTCTCGGCGGGCGGGCTCGGCGGGCGAGCTCGGCGCGTCGACGGCGAGGCGCGGCGCTGGTCGGCCTCGGCCGCTCGTTGGTCGACCACGCACCACGCGCCACGCGCCACGCGTCAGCCGCGCCGCACCTGCTGCATCTTGCGAGGGATGGCGCCCGAGCGCATCAGCATCTCGAACGCCTCCTTCTCGAGCATCGGGTGGACGCCGCGCGGCGGCACGCCCATGGGGCTCTTCTTCTTCGTGACGAAGCCGCTCAGGTACTGCGGGTTGAGCGCGCTCAGGCTCCGCAGCGTGGTCTTCATCTGCTTCGTGTTGTTCGCCCACGCATAGGCGAACGCGCGCGAGCGGAGCAGCTGCGGCTTGAGCTCGGCGAACGCCTCGTCGTTCGGATCGAAGGTCTCGAGCAGCTCGACCGCCTTCCCGGCCTGGCCGGTCCGGGCCCACGCCTCGCCGACGATGGCGGCCATCATGGCGCGGATCCTCGGCTCCTTGTGGCGGGTCATGTCGATCTTGTCGACGAGCGCCCGCGCCTCGTCCGTCTCGCTCAGGATGAGGTGGATCATGCCGCGCTGGGCGCGCGCCTCGTCGGCCATCGGGGCCATCACCTTGTCGAGGTTGATGGTCTCCAGCGTCCGGAGCGCGGCCCGCGGGTCCTCCTGCATCTGGAGCTGCGCCTTCGCGAACGTCGCGGCCGCGTCGTCCTTCTTGAACTCCGTGTCGAGCTTGGCGATCGCGTCCTTGCGGGCCTCGGCGGAGTCGGCGGTCTGCACGATCTGCGCGACGGCGCGCGTCCGGGTCGCGAAGCGCAGCGCCCACACGATGACGCCGCCGACGATGACCGTCAGGACGCCGGCGGCCGCCTTCGGCCAGACCCCCGGGATGGCCAGGGCGATGGCCCAGACGATGAGCGCCGGGATGCCGACGCGGATGGCGAGCGAGCGCGGGTTCAGCTGGGAGAGCGGGTCGGCCGGGGGCTTTCCACTGCGGAGGGCGGCGATGGCCTGCTCGCGCTGCTGCTTGGGGCTCTGCTTCTTCGGGGTGGGTTTGCCGGGGGTCTTCATCGAGGTCGTGGAGCTGATTTCCTGCGCGGGGCGCGGGGTCTCATAGCCGGCTTGCGGGGGAGCGGCCAGCGGAGGCGGACGGGCGAGCCGATCGGCCCCGGGGAAGGGGCTCGGGCGGTGGAGGCTAGCTCGCGGCCCTGTCGGGGTCGCTGCTGCGGGCGCTGGGCTCGCCCTCGGGCTCGGCGGCGGGGACGGGCGTGGAGGCCGGGCGGGCGGATTCGAAGCCGCGCAGCGGCGGGAGCGGCTCGATCGTGGGGGCGATGATCGGGACGCCGCGCTGCGGCGGGATCGTGGCCGTCGGATCGGCGAGGCCCAGCGTCGACTCGCGGAAGTGGAGGAAGATCGTCTGCGCGAGCGAGAGGCAGGGGACCGCGAAGAGCGCGCCGGTGATCTGGAAAAAGTGCTCGCCGACGAGCAGCGAGAGCACCACGAGGACCGGGTGGATCTTCGCCGAGTCGCCGATGATCTTCGGGTTCAGGAAGTTCGCCTCGAGCTGGTGGATGCCCACGATCCACGCGAGCACGCCGGCCGCCGTGCCGAACGACTGCGTGAGGCCGATGAGGACCGCCGGGACCGAGCTCAGGATCGAGCCGAAGATCGGGATCAGCGACATCACCGCCGCGAGGACGGAGAGGATCGGCCAGTACTTGAGGTCGAAGAGCCAGAAGCCGATCGCGGAGAGGACGCCGTTGACGAGGCAGATCAGGAGCTGCCCGCGGACGACGCCGGAGAGCCCCCGGTCGAGCCGGCGCAGGAACCGATCGAACGAGTCGCGCGAGGTCGGGTGCCAGAGCTCGCGGAAGAAGCGCAGGATCTTCTCGTGCGTCAGGATGATGTAGCCGGCGAGCATCAACGTCATGAAGAGGTTGAAGATGCCGCGCGAGATGGCCGTCGCGATGGCCTGCCCGATCCGGAGGACCGCGAGCGAGTTCTCCTTCAGGTAGGTGGCACCCTTCTCGTAGCCCTCCTGGAGCATGTTCGCGCTGGAGAGCCCGCGGTGCCTCGGGCGCGCCTGCGCGATCTGCCAGACGCCGTCGCGCGTCTCGCGGACCTCGACGTCGTCGGCGATCTGCACGTCGAATGAGCCGTCCGGCCCGGGCAAGATGCGGATCGGCGGGCGCTCGGCGCTCTCCTCTCCTCCAGCAGGGGCCGCGCTGGAGTCGGGCGGCCGCGCGGCCTGATCGGGCTCCTGGGCGGGCGCGTTCGCCGGCGGCGGCGCCTCGGGCTCGCGGCCCGACCAGCGGTTGAGCCGCGCGTCGAGCGCGGGCAGGTACTCCTCGCGGAGGCGCGCGGCGAGGCGCGGGGCCTCGGCGGTGAGCGCCTTCCCCTCGGCGATGAGGCGCGGGACGCTGAGGGCGAAGAAGCCCGCGATCCCGGAGAGCACGAGCGCGTAGACGACGAGGATCGCCGCCCACCGCGGGACGCGCGCGCGCTCGAGCCGGAGGACCGCCGGCGTGAGCACGTAGGCGACCACGAGCGCGAGCACGAACGGGAGCAGCACCGCGTGGGAGACGATGAGCAGCGCCGCCGTGAGGACGGCGCTGACCGTCAGGAACACGGTGCGCCGCGAGGGGCCTTCGCTCACAGCGCCTCGCCGCGCGCGGCCCGGCCGTGGGTGCCCTCGTCGACGAGCGACGCGGGGAGGTCGGCGAAGAAGCCGAGCAGGTGGTCACGCGTCGCCTCGAGCGCCTGCGGGACGACGCGGACGTCGGCGAGCACCGGCATGAAGTTGGTGTCGCCGGGCCAGCGCGGGACGATGTGGACGTGCAGGTGCTCGGCGATCCCGGCGCCCGCCGCGGTGCCCAGGTTGATCCCGACGTTCATGCCCTCGCACTTGAGCGCGGCGCGCAGGCGGGTCGTCGACTCGCGCACGAGGCGGAAGAGGGCCTCGTGATCGGCTGGCTCGAGCGCGTCGAGCGAGGCGACGTGCGCGTGCGGGACGATGAGGAGGTGGCCCGACGCGAACGGGTAGCGGTTGAGCATGACGAACGCGCGGCGGGTCGTCGCCACGACCAGCCGGTCGCGCTGTTCATGCTCGGATGCGCGGGGAATGCCGCAGAAGATGCAGTCGGCCTGGCCCTTCGGCGCAAGGATGTAATCGATGCGCCAGGGCGCCCACAGGGGGTTGCCCATGTCGCGGAGACGCTAGCACGGCGGCAACGCGCGCGGGACCACCGCTCGCTCGTCGCCGCGTCGTCCTCGCAGTTGCCGCGCAGGCGCGCCTCACGTTCCGCCGTTCCGCCGCCCCGCCGCAGCGCCGTCGATGGGGGCTCAGAACTGGAGCGGCGTGGCCGCGAGATCGAACCAGAGCGAGAGGCCAAGCCCGGCGGAGGTGCCGAGCGCATCCCAGACGAAGTCGCGGACCGAGGGGGTGCCGTGCCCGGCGGCATCGTAGACCTCCTTCGCCAGCCCAGCGCCGAGCGCGACCGCGGCGCCCACAGCGAGCCGCTGGCGGAGGTCGCTGGTCGCGAGCGCGCCGAGCGCATAGCCGCCGCCGGCGAGGGCGATTGACGCGCAGAAATGGCGCATCTTGTCATCGCCGAACCACGGGTCGGCGGCGCGGAGCGGGGCGTAGGCGCGCCCGAGCGGCTGCGCCTGGAACCCCGCCCAGGGAGCGGCCGAGGCGCGGGGGCCGTCGGCGCGCGCAGCGGGAGCGGCCGAGGCGCGGGGGACGCCGGCGCGCGCAGCGGGAGCGGCCGAGGCGCGGGGGCCGTCGGCGCGGGCAGCGGGAGCCGTCGAGGTGCGGGGGCCGTCGGCGCGGGCAGGAAGAGCGCTGAGCGCCAGGGCGGCGAGGACGGGCGCCGCGAGGGCGGAGCGCGCAAGGAGGCCTCTCATCGCGGCATCGTCCGCGGCCTCGCGGAAAAAGCAAGAGGCGAGGCCCTGGGGAGGGCCTCGCCTCTCGTCGACATCGGGTCCACTCGGCGAGCCGAGGGCACCGGGGCGCCCTCGGCCCGCCGCACCTGACGTGCGGCGGGTGAGCGCCTGGCGCGCGGCCGCGTCAGCGACGCCGCGCGCCGGGCAGCGTCACTTCAGGTCCAGCTTGGCGCCGAACTTCTCCTTGATGAGATCACCGATCGTCCCGGCCACCGGCTTGTCGTCGTCGTCCTTGCGCTTCTGCTGCTGGCGCTGGACGGGCGCGGGGCGCTCCATGCCGATGTTCTTCATCGTCAGGAAGAGCCGGCGATCGACCGTGTCGAGCGACGAGATCTCGGCCTTCACCTTGTCGCCGACCTTGAGCTTGCCTTCCTCGGGCTCCTGCACGTCGCCCTGGGAGATGAGCCCCTCGACGCCCTCGCGCAGCCGCACGAACACGCCGTAGTCGACGATGCTCACCACCTGGGCGTCGTCGAGGACGCGGCCGGGCGGGTACTCCGTCAGCATGCTCGGCCACGGATCGTCCCAGAGCTGCTTGATGCCGAGGGAGACCTTCTTCTCGTCGTGGTTGATCGAGAGGATGATCGCCTCGACGTCGTCGCCCTTGTGGTAGAGGTCGCTCGGGTTGTTGACGCGCACCGACCACGAGAGATCGCTCTTGTGGACCATGCCGTCGACGCCCTCCTCGATCCCGACGAAGACGCCGTAGTCGGTGAGCGATCGGACCTTGCCCGCGATCTTGTCGCCGGGGTGGTACTTGTCCGTGAACAGCATCCACGGATCGGGCTCCAGCTGCTTGAGACCGAGGCTGATGCGCTTCGCGCGCGCGTCCACCTCGAGCACCTGGCACTCGAGCTCCTGGCCCACCTCGAGCAGCTTCGACGGGTGCTTGACCTTCTTGGTCCAGCTCATCTCGCTGACGTGGATGAGGCCCTCGACGCCCGGCTCCAGCTCGACGAACGCGCCGTAGTCGGTGATCGACATGACCTTGCCGCGGACCTTCTTGCCCGCCGGGTACGCCTCTTCGGCGTGGTTCCAGGGGTCCTCCTGGGTCTGCTTGAGGCCCAGGGAGACGCGCTCGGTGTCGGCGTTGTACTTGAGGACCTTCACGAGGACCTCGTCGCCGACCTGGAACACCTCGCTCGGGTGGTTCACGCGGCCCCACGACATGTCCGTGATGTGCAGGAGGCCATCGATCCCACCGAGGTCGACGAACGCGCCGTACTCGGTGATGTTCTTGATGGTCCCCTTGACGGTCATCCCTTCCGTCAACGTCTCGAGCGTCTTGGCCTTCATCTCGTCGCGCTCGCGCTCCAGGAGCACGCGCCGCGAGAGCACGATGTTGCCGCGCTTCTTGTTGAACTTGATGACCTTGAACTTGTAGGTCTGGCCGATCAGCTTGTCCAAGTTGCGGATCGGGCGGAGATCGACCTGAGAGCCCGGGAGGAAGGCCTTCACGCCGCCGCGGATGGTGACCGAGAGGCCGCCCTTCACGCGCTGGCTGATCGTGCCCTCGATGAGCTCGTCCGCCTCGCAGGCGTTCGAGATCTCATCCCAGACCTTCATCTTGTCGGCCTTCTCCTTCGACAAGGTCACGAGGCCGTCGTCGTTCTCCCGGCTCTCGATGTAGACGTCGACCTTGTCGCCCGCCTTGACGGCGCTCTGGCCCGCGGCGTCCGCGAACTCGCGGAGCGCGATCACGCCCTCGCTCTTGCCGCCGATGTCGACCACGACGGAGTCGCGGTTCACTGCGACCACGGTGCCGGAGATGATCTCTCCTTCACGCGCGAAATCGCCCCCCTCCACGCTCTGTTCGAAGAGCGCGGCAAAGCTCTCCATGCTCGCCCCGGACGAGCCAGCCTCCATATGGATGTTACTAGTCATGTTGTTCGTTCTTGTTTCCTTTCCTTCCCTGGGATTCGCCGCGCGGGCGCAGTCGTGGACCCTAGGTGCCACGCACGAGCGGCGGAGGGGCAGGCACACGCGTACCGATGCACCCGGGCCCCTCGGGAGAGGCGAGCCTGTAGTCTGAGGAGGGGCCTCTGTCAATGCAACGACCGAGCCACTGGAGGTTTTTGTAGGTCCGGTCCGTTTTGGTGGGAAGGATGTGCCCGCCCGCTCAAAGCGGCGCGATCTCAGGGCGTGGCGCCCGCCGCGGCGCCCGGCGCGGCGCCGGCGGCGTCGCGCGCGGCGCGGGCGCGGTGTGCGAGCTCTGCGCAGGCGCGATCGAGGCCCTCGTAGGGCCATTTCGTCCGGATCTCGACGAGCTCTCCCTGCGCGAGGGCCTGGGCTCCCTCGAGCGCGGCGCCCGCGCCGACGACGTCGACGGCGCCGGGGAGCACGGCGAGGGCGAGCTTGAGGCTCCCGAGGAGCGCCTGCGTGTCCGGGGCGAGCGCCGCGGCGGCCTCGCCCGACGCGGGCGCGAGGCGCATCGAGAGCGCGGGCTCCGCGCCGAGGGCGAGGGTGCCCGAGGCGTGGTTGATGCGGCGGAACAGCGCTCCGGCCCGCGGCAGCACGCGGGAGGCGGCGGTGGCGGCGCCGGACCACGCGGCGCTGGTGAGCGCGAAGGTGACGGCGCCCTGCTCGGGCAGATCGAGGCGCCGCCACTCGTCGGACGCCGGCAGCGCGGCCCTCACGATCTCGGCGTCCGTGCCGAGGACGAGCGTTCCGTCGTCGGCCTGGCCGAGCACGGCGCGCGGCCCGATGAGGAGGAGCTCGCCCTCGCGGCGGACGCCGGCCCAGCCCTCGTCGCGGGCGACCTTCTCCATGCCGGCGACGAAGCGGCCCTTCGGGATGCGCCCGCCCGCGAGCGCGACCCAGCTCGTGGCGTCGGTCGACGCGACGACGATCTCGCGCAGATCCGACGGAAAATCGAGCCCGGTGGCCGCCTCGATGCGCGCCTTCCGCGATGCGGTCTGGGGCGCGTCGTCGAGCAGCGGGAGGAAGTGCCGGCGCACGGGGCCGAAGAGCGCGAGGTCGGCGGTCTCGAGGCGGACCACGATGTTCGCGTCGCCCGGGATGTGCTGCCGGGCCGTCGGCACATAGCGCCAGAAGAAGAGGTAGACGCAGAGCGCCGCGCCGGCGAGCAACGCGGCGATCGCGATCGCGAGCACGAGGCACGCGGCTCCGCGGGGGCGGCCCGGGCGCTGCGGGGCGGCGGGGGCGCCTTCGCCGGGCGGCGCGGGGCGCGCCTCTGCGGGAGCGGCCCCCGGCGCCTCCGCGGGGTCGCCCTCGGGCGCGGCGAGGTCGTCGGTCACGGTCGGTCGGATCGGTTCTTCGATCAGGGTGTCAGGCATCGGCTTAGCCGGGGGAGCGCGCGGACAGCAGGGCGAGCACGAGGGGCGCTGGGAAGAGCCAGCGGAGCCGCACGGTGCTCTCCACCTGCTCGATCGAGAGCTCCTTCATGAGATCTGCGTAACGTACATCCTCGACGTTGTCGCGGAGCACCTCGAGGAACCGGCGGGCGCGCCCCGCGCCGGCCGCGTCGACGCCGACGAGCTCCACGTCGAGGCGCACCCCTTCGTCGTGGAGGGACGCCACGGCGCGGACGCGCGCGACGCCCGCGACGAGCGCGCCGATCGACGGGAAGCGCCGCGCGAGGTAGGGGGGCAGCCGGCGCGCGCGCAGGTCGAGGCTCACGAGCCCCTCGGCGGCCGGGTCGCCCCGGCGCGCGTCGGGGCCGTCGCGGAGGACGCGCGCGACGCTGCTCACCTCGACCGCCGACACGAGCGCGACGGCGCGATCGCCGAGCGCGATGATCCGCGCCGTGTCGGCGCGCGATCCCGCGACGCCGCCGCGGCGGTCGAAGACGGCGATGCGGTCGACCGCGCCGCCGTCCTGCGCCGCCCGCGCCGGCTCCCAGCGGCCGGGATCGGGCGTGAGCCCGGCCATCCGGCCCTCGAGGACGACCACGCGATCGCCCTCCTCGAGATCGGCGAGCCGCAGGCCGAGCCAGACGACGTCGGCGCGCTGGAGGGCGCTCTCCAGCGCCTCGTCGGGCACCTCGTCGAGCGCGCGGCGGGCGAGCTCGTCCGAGGCCGCCTGGCCCAGGCCGTCGCGCATGCGGGCGACGTCGACGCGCACGACGAGATCGAGATCGGCCGGGAGCAGATCGGCCGGCTCGATGCGCCGGACGACGCGCGGGCCGAGCGGGCTCGCCGCGTCGCGGGCGGGGGGACCTGCGACCTGCGGCGCGGCGTCCCCGCAGGCCGGGAGCCCGAGCGCCATCAGGGCGGAGGCGGCGGCGACGGCGGCGGCGCGGACCTCAGCCGCCGCGCGCACGGATCTCCACGAGGGTCGCCATCTCGTCGATGATCTCCTGCGGGCTCCTGTGCCCCGAGTCGACGAGGATCGCGTCGTCGGCCTTGCGGAGCGGCGCGACGGCGCGCTCGCTGTCCGCCTTGTCGCGGCGGAGCACGTCGGAGAGCGTCGCCTCGAAGCTGACGTTCATGCCGCGCGCGACGAGCTCGTCGTACCGCCGCTTCGCGCGGATCTCGGCCGGCGCCGTCAGGAAGAACTTCACCTCGGCGTCCGGGAACACCACGGTGCCGATGTCGCGCCCCTCGAGCACCACGCCGCCGCCCGCGCCGGCCTGCCGCTGCATCGCGAGCAGCGCCTTGCGCACGGCGGGGACGGCCGAGACCCGGCTCGCCCCGAGGCTGATCTCGGGCGCGCGGATCGCGCTGGAGATGTCCTCGCCGTCGAGCAGCACGCGCATGCCGCTGCCCCCCAGGCTCGACTGGGCCGGGGCGTTCGCGGGCGGGGGGGCGGAGGAGTCGGGCGGCACGCCGTGCGGGCTCCGCTCCAGCGCGATGCGCCCGCCGCGCGCGAGATCCTCGGCGAGCGCGCCGATCGCGCCCTCCTCTTCCCACTGGAGGCTCGCGCGGCGGGCCGCGAGCGCGACGGCGCGGTAGATCGCGCCGGTGTCGACGAGGAGGTAGCCGAGCCGCTCGGCGAGCCCCCGCGCGACCGTGCCCTTGCCGGCGCCGGCCGGTCCGTCGATCGCGACGCGCAGCCGCCGGGGCTCGTCCCGGGCCGGGAGGTGGTGCGCGTCGTCCTGTCGTTGTCGTTCGGTCACCTGCGCTCCTCCTCCTCTCTCGCTCACCGATCGCGCGCTCACGCGGCGCGGGTGCCCTCGACCTCGATGCGCGCGCCCAGGGCGCGCAGCGTCCCGACGAAGAGGGGAAAGCTGGTCGCGATGCAGCCCGCGTCGCGGACGCGCGTGGGCCCGCCCGCGGCGAGCCCGAGCACGGCCGCCGTCATCGCGATGCGGTGATCGCCGCGGCTGTCGACGTCGGCCGCGTCGAGCGGCCGGTCGGGCCTGCCCTCGACGAGGAGCCCGTCGGTGCGCTCCTCGCAGCGCAGGCCGAAGGCGCCGAGCACCGACGCCATCGCCGCGATGCGGTCCGTCTCCTGCGCGCGCAGCTCCCGCGCGTCGAACACCTCGGTGAGGCCGCGCGCCCGCGCGCCGAGGCCGAGCAGGATCGGCAGCTCGTCGATGGCGCGCGCCGCGAGCTCGCCGCCCGCGCGCCCGGCGCGCAGGCCGGCGCCGGAGGAGGCGGGCGCGACGTGGATATCGCCGGTGGGCTCGCCGAGGGCCTCTCCCTTGATCTCGACGGCGACGCCGCCATCCATGTCGCGCAGCACCTCGAGCAGCCCGGTGCGCGTCGGGTTGAGGCCCACGCGCCGCGCTGTCACGCGGCTCCCCGGGACGATCTGCGCGGCGGCGACGAGGAACGCGGCCGCGGAGAGGTCGCCGGGCACGTCGAGCTCGAACGCCGGGAGCGCGCCGGAGAAGCGGGTGGCGTCGAGGCAGACCATCGCGCCGACCGAGTCGATCGGCACGCCGAGCGCGGTGAGCATGCGCTCGGTGTGATCGCGCGAGACGATCGGCTCGCGCACGAACGTGGGGCCGTCGGCGTAGAGGCCGGAGAGGAGGAGGGCGCTCTTCACCTGGTCGCACGGGATGGGGATCTCGTGCTCGATCGACGAGAGCACGTGCGGCTCGGGGAGCGGCCCGACGTCGAGCGGCGCCGTGATCTCGCCGATCTTGCGCGGATCGAGCTGCCCCTCGATGTGCCCGCCGCGGAGCCGGAGCGGCTTCGCGACGCGCTCCATGGGGCGGCGCGAGAGCGACGGGTCGCCGACGAGCCGCGCGGCGAAGCGCTGGGCGACGAGGATGCCCGCGAGGAGCCGCATCGTGGTGCCGGAGTTGCCGCAGTCGATGGGGCCGCCGGGGGCGCGGAGGCCGGAGAGCCCGGCGCCGTGGACGACGAGGTCGCCCGGCGACGGCTCCTCGACGCGGACCCCCATGGCGCGCAGCGCGCCCACGGTCGAGAGGACGTCGCCGCCGAGCGTCCCGCCCCGGATGCGGCTCTGCCCGGTGGCGAGCCCGGCGAGGAGGAGCGCCCGGTGGGCGATGCTCTTGTCCGCAGGGACCGGAACGCTCCCGATGAGCGGCCGCTCCGCCGGGTGGACGATGAGGTCGGGCACGGGTTGCCGTGTAGCAGAACGGCGGGCGCAGGCACAGCGGGCGGGGCGCCGAGGGCGCAGCGCGTGCGGCGGGACGGCGTGGGCGCGGCGGGACGGCGTGGGCGCTGCGCGTGCGGCGGGGCGCCGGGGGCGCTGCGCGTGCGGCGGGACGGCGCGGGCGCGGTGGGACGGGGCGGGCGCCCCGATGCTAGGGTCGGCGCGTCGCGGCGGGTCGACAGGAGGCGGCATGGACGAGGCAGTGGACGTGGCGGCGCGCGTGGCGGTTCGGCTCGGGGCGATCCCGGGCGTGGTGGCGGTCGTGCTGGGCGGATCGCGCGCTCGCGGCGCGGGCCACCCGGACTCGGACGTCGATCTGGGCATCTATTACGAGCCCGAGAGCCCGCCCGACCTCGCGGCGCTGCGCGCGCTCGCGCGGGAGCTCTGCGCGGGCGGCGCCGAGGGCGACGTGGCGCCGCTCGCGCGGGAGCTCCACACGAGCGCCGCCGAGGACGTCGTCACGCCGCCCGGCGCGTGGGGGCCCTGGATCAACGGCGGCGCGTGGCTCGAGATCGGGGGGCACCGGGTCGACTGGCTCTACCGGGATCTCGCGCGCGTGCGGCGCGTGATCGCGGAGTGCCGGGCGGGGCAGGTGACGTGCGACTACCAGCCCGGGCACCCGCACGGCTTCCTCAGCGCCAACTACGTGGCCGATATCCACGACTGCCGGCCGCTCTTCGATCCGGAGGGCGCGCTGGCTCCGCTGAAGGCGCTCGTGACGCCCTATCCGCCGGCCCTGCGGAGGGCGCTCCTCGAGAGGTTCCTGTGGGAGGCCGGCTTCGCCATCGACACCGCGAGGAAGGCCGGGCGGCGCGGCGACGTGTTCTACGTGAGCGGCTGCCTTTTCCGCGCAGCGGCCTGCCTGGTGCAGGCGCTGTTCGCGCTGAACGAGCGCTACCTCTCGAACGAGAAGGGAGCCCTGCCGAGGACGCGGTCGCTCTCGCGGTGCCCCCAGGGCTTCGCCGACAGGGTGGAGGCGACGCTCGCCGCGCCCGGGGAGGGCGCGGAGGCGCTGCTCGCGAGCCTCGGGCGCATGGAGGCGATCGCGCTCGAGGTGCGCGACCTGTGCCGCCGCGACGGGCCGAGCTGCTAGCATCGGCCGCGACGATCGCGGAGGGCGCCGCGGGGGCGGGCCCGGCGGCGGCGCGTCGAGCGAGGACGAGGAGCCATGGAGTCGATCAAGCTGGAGCACGGTCCGTCGGAGGAGCAGCTGGCGAAGCTCGGGGCGCGCGGCTGGCCCATCTGGACGAAGGAGGTGTCGACCTTCCCGTGGCACTACGACGAGCGGGAGATCTGCTACCTGCTCGAGGGCGACGTCATCGTGACGCCCGCGGAGGGCGGCGGCGCGCCGGTGCGGATCCAGGCGGGGGATCTGGTGACGTTCCCCGCGGGGCTGAGCTGCACCTGGGAGGTGCGCTCGCCGGTGCGGAAGCACTACCGGTTCGGCTGAGCGGGGGTCGCGGCGCCTCGGGGCAAAGCGACTGCCGGCCATCGCCGCGCGGCGGCGTTTGGGGGCGAGTCCGCCGCCGGTGATCGCTGCGCGGTGGCGCTTCGGGGCAAAGTCCGCTGCCGGTGATCGCCGCTCAGCGGCGCATTGAAGTAAGATGTCTTACGTGAGATCGCCGCCCGGCGGCGTTCCGGGCAAGTTCACTGCCGGCGATCGCCGCTCGGCGGCGCATCGAAGTAAGTTATCTTGCATGCAGTCGCCGCTCGGCGGCGCATCGACGTAAGTCTTCTTACCTGAGATCGCCGGTCGCCAGCGGATCGATGTAAGGCATCTTGCATAGATTGCCGCCTGCCGACCGTTCCGCGCAAGTTGGCAGCCGTCCACCCGCCGGAAGGCGGCGAAAAATGAAAGACGCCTTACTTTGATGGGCGGAGAGCGGCGGGTTCGAGCAAGATGTCTTGTCTCGCGCGCCCCGGTGAGGGGATCCGTCGCGCCGCAAGGTCAGGAGTGCCCGGCTCAGGCGCCGTCGAAGGACTCGTCATCGTCGCCGGCAGCGGCCGGCGCGGCGTCGTCGTCGGTAGGCGCGGGCTCGGCCCCGCCCTCGGCGCCGCCCTTGCGACCGCGCCGGTCGGCCCGGGCGGACTCGCGGCGGAGCCGGCCGAGGAGGCGCTCGGCGATCTCCCCGGTCGCCGCCTTCTCGAGGGCGAGGTTCGTCTCGACGGCCCGGACCATGCGGATCCAGGCGTTGCGAGCGTTCACTACCTCCCGCGGCGTGGCGCCGTCGGTGTTCGACGGGGCGTTCAGCGCGAGCTGCTCACGCTGCGCCTCCACCTTCTCGATCTCGAGCGCGGCCGCGACCCAGGCGTCCACCACCTGCGCGAGCGGCCCCTCGGGCGTCTTCAGCTTCCTGAGCAGCTTCTCCGACGCGTCGTCGAGCCGCGACCGGAGCAGCTTGGCGTCACCCGCCTGGTCGCCGTAGCTGCGCGAGACGGCCTTGAGCCCCGCCGGCGCGAGCCGGTCGCGCAGATCGAGGACCGCCGCCGCGAACGCGGGATCGTCGGTCATCTCGGCGAGCGCGCCGAGGTAATTGTACGCCCCGCGGAGCTTGCGATCGTGCGTGGCGTCGAGCGCGATGGCCTTCTCCATGAGCGCCTTCGCCTGCTGCTGAAGGCTGGAGCCGAGCCGCTGCGTGGTGAGGATCCGGCCGTGCGCCTCCTCGACCGCGGGCAGGAGCGGCGCGAGCAGCGGCAGCGACGTGAAGACCCTCCGATCCTGCTCCGGGTCGAGCCAGGGGCCCGAGATGTTGACCATCGCTTGCGGGGTGAGATTGCGATAACCCATGAAATCCCTCCTTGGTCAGGGGCGTCCCGAATCTCGGTCCGGGTTGGCTGGATGCAACGTCCCGCGCGCTCAGGCAGCCGTCGCGATCTTGCTCCGTGGCCGGAGGACCGCTGGTTGCGCTCGGCCCGCTTTCTAGTTGCGCTCGCCCCGCCTTGGGGAGCCCGGATGGGCGGCAACGGCATGTGCTCATCTCCTGAGAGAGGCCCTCTCCTTCCAGGAGAGGCCCTGTTCCTCACCAGAGGCGCGCTCCGTCTCACCAGAGGCGCGCTCCGTGCCGGTGCACTTCGACCGCCCAGGAGGGCGATTTGGTGAGAATTTGGCGGCGCAATTTGCAATGCGTTCGTGGGGGCAAATTCGGTCTGTGGGGGATTCAAAGCGCAGGCAGACCTATGTTAGTGCACGTCTGCCCGAGGGATGGACGCCGCTCCGGCCGAGGCTGAGCTGAAAAGGCGGTACCGCGCCGGATTGGGCCGGCGCGGCATCCGGTCTCCTTCGTAGGGCCGAGGTGCGCTTTGCTGCGTTCTGCGCTGGTCATCTGTTGGTCGCACGTGGCGGCCGTCGCGATGTTCCTCCTCGCGATCGAGCCAGCGTTCGCCGCGCAGCCGCCGCCGCGGTCGCCGCGCGTGACAGCCTTGATCAAGGAGGCTGAGGCCGCCCTGGAGCGGCTCGACGTCGCGCGCGCACGCGACCTGTGGGCGCAGATCTACGATATCGAGCGTTCTACGGTGGGGATCTGCCAGCTCGGGCAGCTCGACCGCCGACTCGGGCGCTGGGTGGACGCCGTGGTGGAGCTCACGCGCTGTGTGCAGGAGATGCGCCCGCCGGCCACGCCCAGGGAGCGGCGGCTCCACGAGACGCGGCATGCGGACCTGGCGGCGGCGCGGCTCGAGGTGGCGAGACTCCACGTGTTCGCGCCCGCCGGGGCGGCGCCCGTGCTCGTGGACGGGCGCCTCGTGGACGAGAGCGGTCAGATCTACGTGGCGCCCGGGCAGCATGAGATCACGACGATGTTGCCGGATGGCCGCAAGGCACGCTCCATGGTGCACGTCACCGCGAGAGAATCGCGCGTTGTCCTTTTGAGCGCCGAACCGGCGAGCGTGCGCTCGGTCGCTCCGTTGAAGGCGACGCCGGCGGGCGCGCCGGTACGGCCAGCGAGCCCCCCGGCCCCGTGGCTGCTTTATACGGGGTCCGCGGCGTCGGGCGTATTCCTCGTGTCGGGGATCGTGCTGCACATCTTGGCATCGACCGAGGACAGCGCCTTGAGGGAGGAGATGTGCAAGCCCGGCTCGGCGGAGGATCCGAAGTTGGTCGAGGACTTGCACGCCGTGGAGGTGCAGCAGCACATCAGCACGGCAGCCCTCGTTGCAGGTACCGCCCTGGGGGCCGCGACGGTCGCAATTGCGGTGCTGCCGCGCGGCGCCCAGATCCGCGCGAGCGCGGCTGGAGCAGAGGTGCGGTTCTCGTGGTAGAGCCTGGTACCGTCTGGGAAGGTCACCGGATCCTCAACGAGGTTCACGACGGCATGGTCCGCACGTTCCTCGCCCAGCAGGTCGGCGATGAGGCCGCGATCGTCTGGTTGCACCTGCGCGAGGGGCAACCGATGGACCGGACGGCCTTCGCATCCGAGCTCCAGCGTCTGCAGGACATCGCGCGAGCGGTTCCTCAGGTAGAACCCGTTCTCTACGGTGACGCAGGAGGCCTCTCTGCCTGGGTCGCCTACCGGCGGAGCGACAAGATTGGCCTCATGGACGCGATCCGCGGGGTGGATCTCGGGGTTACCGCGCTGCACACGGTAATCGAGGTCGCCCACGCCATCCAGCGGTGCCACACGCTGGGCGGGTGCCATGGGGCGCTCGGGTCCGACCGCGTGTTCATCACATCGAAGCGGGACTACAGCATCAGCCAGTTCGGTCTGGTCGGGCTATTCCGTATCGAGCCGCACGAGGCCGCGCGGGAGCCGCTGGTGGCGTCTCCTGAGCTGCTGCGCGGCGACCGAGTGAGGCCACAGACGGACGTCTATGGCCTCGGGACGCTGCTGTACGAGCTCGTTTGCCGTCGGTCGCTCGACGTCGGCCAGCCAGGTATGTTGGGGGTGCGGCGCGGTAGGCCCGCGATCCCCGTCGACACACCGCCCGCTGTGGCTGCCGCCATCGAGATGGCCTTGGAAGAGGATCCGCGCCGCAGGTACAGAAACGTGGGCCACTTCATCGCGGTGCTCGAGGGCCTTGTGGACGCCTGGCCCACGCTGGACCGGGCACCGAGCCGGCGCGATAACCACGCGCCCGTCGCCGGCGCGGCGCCGTCGACCTTGCGCAGCTCCCATCTCCAGAGTCGTCGCTTGTCAGCGCCGGTGACGGAAGCTCCGGACACCCGGACGTCCGAGGTGGCGCCGGTGGCAGCGCCTTCGAGCGACGATGAGCATCAGCTGCCGCAGATCCCCCCTCTTGACGGACCATCGCCGACCGCTCCCGCTTCGAAAGAGCCGGTGACGCCACCGCCGCCCTCCCTCCGCCGAGAACCTGGAGGAGAGCCAATGATGGTCCGGAGCGACCCTGTCGCGGCGCCGCCCCACAAGCTGGTGAGGCGCCTTGCTATTCCGCTCGCCGCGACGGCTGCGCTGTGCGCCGGCGCTCTCTGCCTGACGCCCCCGGCGGGGATCGCGTCCCGCGCGGAGAAGCTTGGGACGATGCTGGTGGAGCGAGCATCGCCGCGGTCTGGGCAGCGGCGTTTGCCGTCGCCGGAAGGGGCGGCGAGGGCCGACTCGAAGGAAGCGGACAGCCGCCCGCGTGCTGCGTACACGCAACGAACGGGCGTGACGGCGAAGGCCGAGCTGCGCCGGCCGTACTGCGAGGCCGGCGATTTTAGCTGTGGTCCTGCGATGTACTAGGAGGGCTTCTGTCGATGCGATGCGTTCTTCTGCTCATGGGCGCGAGCGCTGGGCTAGGTTGTGTCTCCGATCGCGGCTGTCCTGCCCCAGGCCCCCACGAGGGAGACCCTGCGGTATGGCTCTGGGATGGCACGCAGAACGAGGCGCCGGGCTGCGCGGAAGACAGGGATGTTCTCTGGGACGGGTGGTTGAAAGGCTCCTCTACCGCCCCGGAGTCGCCGACGTTCGCACGCGCCTGCGCCGGCGTCGTTCGAGACGACATCCCGGACGGGTATACACTCTGCGTGATCCCAACCGAGGTGCCGGAGATTTGCTGGGAGGGGTACGAGGACCGTTCCATTTACGTGGAAGAAGATGGCGAAGAGCACGTGATGTGCTGCACCCCCGCGGGCAACCCGCCGATGGTGATCCCGCAGAGCTACGGCGCATGCACGACATGAGCGATCCGATGACAAATGCCCTCGCAGTTGCATTCTCATCCCTGCTCTTGGCTGCCGTGTGCGTCTCGTCCGGCGGATGCATCGCCCATCCCGAGATCTCGGGCAAGGCGGTCGTCACGCGGGATGGCGAAGAACTGGTGATCGACACCGGTGGCAACGGAACGAGGCTCGTGGATGCAAGCGGCGAGGTCGCAGGGGGGTGCATCGTACCCAATCAGGGGAAACTCGGGGTAGCGGTGCAGAAGGAGGGCGCTGCCTTCTCGTTCTTTGATATGATGGACGAGTCCGACTCGCCTTATGCGTCCGTGACGATCGACGGAGAGCGTTACCAGGGCGCGTGCGAGATCATCGTCGAGGATCTGCAAGGTGACCCGTACGAGGCCGACGTGTCGGCGGGGCCGTGTGACCTCGTCCGGCTCTTCGACGGTGCAACGGTGCGCCTCGAGACGGCGGTATTTCACGTCTCGGACTGCAGCGGAGCCGATTAGCCGGGCGGCCTCTCCTGGGGCTATCGCGCCCTCTCCGGCGGACCGTCGTCGGCCTGCGCCTTGGCTCGAGCAGCGCGGACCGCTGCGAGCCAGTGCGCCTGGTCGGGGTCGCTGTTCCACGGCGGGGCCTCCCGGTAGAGCGTGTCCCAGTACTCGCGCGCTGCCGCCTCGGCCGTCTCGATCTCGCTCTCGCCGTCGGGTGCGTCCTCGACGCGGTCCGCGAAGGCACGCCAGGGTTCAGAGGCGTGGTGGCTCAGATTCGGCCACGGCCGGCCGGGCGCCCCGTCGAAAACCTCACCGCTGCTCTGGAGATAGCTCTCGTAGGCGCTCTGAGCGATGGCATCGCGCCGGCGGCGGTTGACATGCCTCGTGCAACAATCACGAACCGCTTGGGCCCATTCGCGGTCCTCCTCCGGCACGTCGTCTCGCCATGCGCTCGCATAAAGATCGCGCATCTCCTGCTGGCGTGTCAGCCACCCATGTCGATCGTCGGGGACCGGCGGTGCTCGGAGGGCCTGGTCGCGCGCGGCGCGGAGGGCTCGCTCGCGCGCGGCGCTCGGTCCGGGGTACTCCGGCAGCCCGGCGCCCCAGTACCACGGCGGTTCCAGCATCGGAGGGATGGCCCTCTTCATCGAACTCGGGGTTCCGCGGAGAGCGAGCCGAAAACCCCGCTGGAAAGCGCGGAGCATCCCGGGCCGGTGCTGCTCGGCCGTGTCGTCGGAAGCAAGGGTCCGCCAGAGGTAGGTACGGTGGAGGCGCGAGGCTGCCGCGGCCGCGGCCTGTTCACTGTCGCTGGCGTGCGCTTCCTCGAACGCGTCAACGAAGGCGATGAACGCGCTCTCGAGGGCGGCGAGCAGCATTGGCCACGGCGGGGTGAACGCCCGGGGAATGTGCCCCTGGCTGCCCCGGAGAGCGCTTTCGCTGGCTCCAGGCTCTATGCCGTTCGGTCCCTGATCGTCGACCCACTTCCTGAAGCTCTCGCGGTGGGCCGCCGCCCATGCGCGGTCCCTCTCCGGCAAATCGTCGTACCACACTTCGGCGCACAGCTTGCCCAGATCCTCCGAGCGCGACCTCCATTGTTCGGGATCCTTGGTCGAGAACAGCGCGTGTCCGAGCGCCGCTTCGCGCACGACGCGAGGTACGAAGGGCTTCGTCTCCCCCAGCGAAGGGTTCATGAGCAATCTCCGGGTTGACCGCACGTGGGGTCGGTGGGCTCTACGCCCGTCAAGGTCATACCTACCAGAAGATTCGGCCCGCCGCTGCGGGCTCGACGCTGACACCCGACCACGCGAGCGTCGTGATGAAGCGGACACCGCACGTCGCCACGATCGCCACATGCTGCGTCGATAGATAGGCCGCGCCGGCCTCCATGGCCGGGAAGAACCCAAGATAACGCAGGCACAACCCCCATGCGTTGCATACAGGGATGCGCCCGAAGTCGAGCCGCGCCGCGAGCTCGAACGACAGGGGTGCACGGAACGGCATGCCCCGGACGGCCGCCGTGGGGCCGGTCAGCACGCCGAGCCAGCGCGCGTCGCCGCCCAGACCGAAGAGGCCCACGTCGGCGCCGATGCCGATGTCCACGGCGTTGCGGACGGGCCATCGGCGCAAGCCGGTGACCGACGGCATGATGCCGCCCGTCGCGCGCGTGGCACGCGACCCCAGCACGACATAGGTCGCCTTGACGTCGATCTCCCAGCGCGGCGGCGCGCCCTCTTCTGCCCGCGCGACCGCGGGCAGGAGCGACAGCGCGACGAGCCCGGCGCGCGACCCCGTCCGAGCGCTACCTGCCCATCGCCCGTGGACCATCGTCGGCCTGCGCCTTCCTTCGAGCGGCGCGGACCGCCGCAAGCCAGTGCGCCTGGTCGGGGTCGCTGTCCCACGGCGGGGCATCCCGGTAGAGCGCATCCCAGTATTCCCATACTGCTGCTTCGGCCGTCGCCGGCTCGCTCTCGCCCTCGGGGGCGTCCTCGATGCGGTCCACGAGAGAATACCAGGGTTCCTTGGCGAAGGTGCCCACGCTACGCCACGGTCCAGCAGGCTCGCCGCCGAAGCGCCCATCGCTGCTCTGGAGATAGCCTTCATAGGCGCTCTGCGCCAGGGCAGTTCGCCGGCGGTTGTTGACCCACAGAATGCACGTGTCACGGTACAGCGCTGCCCAGAGGCGGTCCTCCTTAGGCACGTCATCTCGCCATGCGCTCGCATACAGCGCTCGCAGCTCATGCTCGCGTGCCGCAAGCTCCTTCGCATCGTCCGGAACCGGCAGCGCCCTGAGGGCCCGCTCGCGCGTGGCGCTCGGACCGGGAAGCGCAGGCGCCGCAATCTCCCAGATCGCGGGAGGCTCCAGCATCGGGTGGATGGGCCTCGTCAGCGTCCTCGGTCTCCCGCGGCGTCCGATCCGAAAACCCCTTCGGAAGGCGCGTAGCGCGTCGACTCGGTGTTCCTGGGGCGTGTCGTCGGATGTCAGCGTTTGCCAGAGATAGCTCCTGTGGAGTCGCGACGTTGGATCCTCCGCCGCACGCTCGCTCGCGCCGGGGCGCACCTGTTTGGCGGCCTCGATCATGGCAAAATAAGCGCTTTTGACGGCCTCCAGCAGCATGGGCCAGGGTGGCGCGGGCTCTCCGCCGAAGCGGCCATGGCGGCTCTGGAGATCCGCCGCATTCGCCTTGTAGTCGGTGTCAGCGTGTCCGGAATCGTCAATCCACCTGCTGAATTTCTTGCGGTACGGATCTGCCCATTCGCTGTCTTCCTCGGGCAGGCCATCGTCCCATGCCTCTGCGCACAGCTGGCCGAGATTCTCGAGGTGCCATTTCCAGAGATCGGGGCTCTTGGTGGTAAACAGGCCGTATCCGTAGCCTGCCTCCTGCACTGCAAGCATTCCAGGGCGCTTCGCCAGCCACCTCACGGCCGATCTCCCGGCTGTCCGCCCGTCGGGTCCGTGGGCTGTCCGCCTGTCGGGTCCGTGGGCGTGGGCGGGCATCCCCAGCCTGGTCCAGCGCCGAGCGGGCAGAGGAGAGGGACGAGCCGAGGAAAGGCCCATCCAGGAGGCGGAGCGGGTAGTGCGATCAGGGTATTGATGATGTCGTCTGTGTCGACCGCGTCGGGGTCCGTCAGCTTGGCCGGTACCTTGTCCGGTTCGTAGCGGAAGTCCCATACGAACCGGCACTCGACGGTCGCTCCGCCCGGGATCGGCAGGCTATTCATGAGGTCGGTTTTTCTGATTTGACGCTGCAGCGCTTCCCATTCGTCCTTGCACATCAGGTAGGTCACCAAGAAAGGTTCCTCGATGAGACAGGCGCGCATGTCTTGGACAATATAGGACGGCTCCTGGTCGGCCCACTCGGTCCACTGACCGCCAGCTTGGTAGCGGCACTGGAGTTTGCCCATTTGATCTCCCGGTGGCCTGCCCTGAAGCCAGTCGAGGGCCGCGGCGTTCATGGCTAACCTCGTGAGCCTCGATATTTCTTCGAGTGGCATTGCCGCGATCTGGTGTCTCAGCTCATCGCGATCGCTGGGATCCACGATGGAGCAGCCGCAGGCAAACACGACGAGCAGAACGCCGCGCCGATGATTCATCGGTTTCCCCTCCCCTGGTTCGCCGATCCACGTACCCGTAGACGGTGGCCGACCTTACCAGCGGTCGCCACCGCCGGTCAAGCCGTGACGGGCCACCTGGAGGACGGTGACCGGCGCCCAAGCGCGGCCACTGGCCGGGGCCTCGCCTTTGAAGAAGTGGCAGTGACGGTGCCGAACCATCTGCCCAACATCGCCGGGTCGAGGAAGCCCGCCCGAACCGCCTTTCACCAGCAGCGCAGAGTTGCGCCGCTCCTTCGAGCGCGGCTCCGCGAACGCTCGCGCCGCTCGACCTGGGTTGAGAGGGCACCACGCGCTCGGCGCCGTCCACCGCGGAACTCCGGCTCCATCCGCCCCGGGTCTCGACCGAAATATGACCCCGTGGGCATTTTTTATCGCTCCGGCCTCTGGCGATATCGTCCCAGGCGTAAGCGTCGGGTTTGGGGCGATGGCGATGCTCTGGCGCAGGCGTGAAGCGCGGTCCTCTCTTGCCCGTGCGAGCTCGCTCAGGAACAGCGACGCCCGCAGGTGCGCATCGGGAGGCGCGGCGCGGGGACTGGGCGCGCGGATGGCTTGATGCTCACCGCCTCTCCATGGAATCCTACGTGCATGAAGCTGCTCCTGAAGGCCATGGTGGCCGCTGCGGTCACCGTGATCGCCCTTGGCTGCTCGATCGTGGACCCCAGCGACCGTGAGGAGCTGAGACAACAGATCGCGATGCTGCCGCCCGAGACGCTGTCGTCCTGGGATAAGTGGAACATGAATGTTAACGCGGTGAAGTGGCTCAAGCTATACAAGGACCCGAATGATCAGGTGGGCAAGCTCCAGTGCCGGTTGAAGGCCGGCGGCACCTGGAGCGGCTGGAACGACCAGGAGCCGACGTATACCGTCGCCGACTTGCTCGACTGCCTCCTCGAATCAGGAGATATCGCCGTAACCTACACGATGTGTGCCGACAAACTTCAAGCCGTGGACGGCAAAAACAGGGAGAGCAAGATCTTGCGTGAGGAACAGGTGCCGGGGGTGACGAATGTCGAGTGCAGGTTCGTTTGGGATTCCCGCTACGAGCCGGAGAAAGTGCCGTCCAACCTGACGAACCCCAGATCGATCACAGTCGACGAGCTGATCGACTGGCTGATCTCGCTCCCGGCGCCGCCTCCGGGATTTGCTGCCCCTCAGCTCGTCCCGCTCCTCTGCCCGCTCGGCGCTGGACCAGGCTGGGGGTGCCCACCTCGGCCGACGGACCTTCCGGGCGAGCAACCCACCGACCCGACGGGCGGTGAGCCAGGGGATCATCCATGAAGCTGAAAACGTCGCGCGTGTGGTTCCTTATGCGGCGCAACGAGGTCGAGGCGGGCACGGCGAGTCACCTATTTTCGCCCCAGGATGCCTTGGGTCGGAACATGGACCTCGAGACCCTGGGCAGGCTGTGCGCCGAAGCATGGCACGACGACCTGCCCGAGGCGGACCGCGCATGGGCCGAGGCGCATCGTGAGAAATTCGGGAGGTGGGTCGACGATTCGCGGCCCGAGGCCATCCGCCCGAGGGTGGACGCGGGCTCTCCCGAGAGCCTCACGGGCAGGTTCGACAAGGAGCCCGCTCCGCCGTGGCCGATGCTGCTCGAAGCCGTCAAGAGCGCGTTTTTTGCGTTCGTCGTCGACTTCGGGCAGACGGTCGAGGGCGAGGGCGAGGGCGCGACGGGCGATCCGACAGCGCGCCTCCACCGGACGTCCGTCTGGCGGGCGCTGGCGGTCGACGACGCCCCCGAGGTGGACCGGCCCTCGGCGCTCCGCGCCTTTCGGAGGGGGTTTCGGCGCGGGCGCCGCGGGCTCCCGAGCTCCATGACGAGGCCCATCGCCCCGAGGCTGGAGCCTGCGCGGTTCTGGCCGGTGAATACGCTGCTCCATCTCCCTGGGCCGAGCGCGGCGCGCAACCGAGCCCTCTGGGACGCGTCGAGTCACTGCACGGATACCAAGGAGTACCGGGCGCTCCTGCAGGAACTGCGCGACCTCTACGCGAGCGCCTGGCGAGACGACGTGCCGGAGGAGGACCGCGAATGGGCCGAGTCCTACCGCCACTCCTGCATGAACGAGGTCAACCGTCGCCGGCGAGACGCCGTGGCCCAGAGCGCTTACGAGGGCTATCTCCAGAGCAGCGATGGGCTCTTCGACGGAGAGCCCGCAAGGCCGTGGCCGAACCTGAGAGGCTACGACTCGGACCCATGGCGTGCTCTTGTGGATGCGGTCGAGGACGCGCCCGAAGGCGAGAGCGAGCTCGCGACCGCCGAGGCGGCAGCGCGCGAATTCTGGGACTCGCTCTACCGGGAGGCCCCGCCGTGGGACAGCGACCCGGCCAAGGTGCACTGGCTCGCGGCGGTCCGCGCCGCGCGACGAAAGGGGCTGTCCGGCGATGTTCCGCCGGACGGCGGGGCGTAGCGCTCACGGGCTTCCATTTGCCTTTGGCACGGAACTGCCGCTCCCTCCGCCCCGGGTCTCGACTAAAATAAGTCCCCATGCGCTTCTTTCGTCGCTCCGGTGGGATCGTTTTCTCCATGAAGAGCGCTCGCGCGCTTGCGCGCGCCGCCGGGGTGCTCGGCGCCGTGCTCTGCGCCGCGTGCGCTGCAGACCCCGAAGCCCCGCCGCCCGAGATCTCGGTCGGCACGGTCGACGGCACGGACGCCGTGCTCGCCCTCGTGCGCGGCGAGGGCTCGGTCACGCTCTACGTCCGCGGCGGCGTGAGCAGCTACGCGACCATGACCCGGTGGTTCGAGGGACCCGAGGAACCGAGCGGCGCGTTCTCGCTCGAGAGCGACGGGTGGACGGCGACCGCCGATGCGGGCGGCGAATCCGGACGGCTGCGCACGCCCGAGGGCGCGGAGCTCGCCTTTCGCGCGCGCCCGGCGGCGCTCGACCGCATCGAGGGCCTCTACGCGGCGGTCGACGGCGGCTGCCGCACCGGCGCCGTCGTCTTCACGCCCGATGACACCGACACGCCCGCGCTCCAGGGCACCTGGTGCGGTGCCGGCGATCTCTATGCCCAGGTGACGCCGATACGCCCGCTGTCGGTGCTCGATCGGCGCGGGATCGAGGTGCAGGTCGAGCTCAGCGGCGCACGGAAGAAGCTGCTCGTGACCCCGCTCGTGCGGCCCTGAGCCCCCGCCGCATCTCCGCCGTCGCGCCGCATCCCCGCCGCCCCACCGCGCCTCTGCCGTCGTCCCACCGCGCCCGTCCCGACGCAGCCCCGTCGTCCGCCCGCTCTGGCGTTGAATCCAGCTCCCGTCCGATCGAAGGTCGGCGCATGGCGGACGCAGCTCGGCCGCGGAGGCGGCACCTTGCCCTGCCCGCGTCGCGCTTCATCGGCCGGGAGGGCGAGCTCGTCGCGATCGCCGGGCTGCTCCGGGGCGGTGAGCGGCTCGTCACCCTCTGGGGCCCGGCCGGCATGGGCAAGACGCGGCTCGCCCTGGAGCTCGCCAGCCGCTGGGCCGAGGCGCAGGCCGGCGAGGCCGTGTGGCTCTGCGAGCTCACCGCCTGCCGCGACCTGCGCGCCGTCTGCGGCGCGGTCGCGCGCGCGATCGGGGCGCAGGTCGCGGCAGGGCGCCGGGAAGCGACGCTCGTCGAGCGGATCGGCCGCGCCCTCGCGACCGAGGGGCCGGCGCTGCTCGTGCTCGACAACCTGGAGCACGTGCTCGAGCAGACCGCGCCGGCCCTCGATGCGTGGGTGCGCGCGGCGCCCGAGCTCCGCTTCCTCGCGACGTCGCGCGAGCGCACCCGCCTGGCAGGCGAGATCAGCTACGAGCTCGGCCCCCTCGGCCTCCCCGCGGAGGGCTCGACCGAGCGCAGCGCGGCCGTGGCGCTCTTCCTCGACCGCGCCGCGGCCCACCGCGCTTCCGCGCCGCCGCCGCCGCCCGGCGACGAGCACCTCGCCGACGTCGCCGCGCTGGTGCGGCGGCTCGAGGGCATCCCGCTCGCGATCGAGCTCGCGGCGGCGCGCGAGGGCGTGCTCGGCGTGCGCGGCCTGCTCGCGCGGCTCGGGAGCCGGCTCGACCTGCTCGCGGGCGCGGCGCGCGGGAGGGAGGCGCGGCAGGCGACGCTGCGCAGCGCGATCGAGTGGTCGTGGGACCTGCTCGACGACCGCGAGCGACGGGCGCTCGCCTGCTGCTCCGCCTTCCACGGGCCGTTCACGCTCGCGGCGGCCGCCGCCGTGCTCGCGGAGCCCGACGCCGCCGCGATCGATCGGATCGAGGCGCTGCGCGACAAGTCGCTGCTCCGCGCGGCGCCCCCGAGGAGCGACGGGGCGACGCGCTTCGCGCTCTACGAGGTGGTGCGAGAGCTCGCCGCCGAGAAGCTCGCCGAGCGCGGGGAGCGCGAGGCCGCGATCGAGCGGCACGCGGCGTTCTACCTGGGCGCCGGCGAGGCGGCGGCCGCGGACTTCGAGCGGCGGGGCGCGCTCGACGCGCTCAACCGCATCGCCGGCGATCTGGAGGAGCTGCTCGCCGTCGCCGAGGGCGCGCTCGCCCCGGCGACGGCGCCTCGCGCCGGCGCCGAGGCGGCGGCCGAGCGCGCGCTGCGAGCGCTCTGCGCCATCGAGCCCGTGCTCAGCACCCGCGGGCCGTTCGGGGCGCAGCTCGAGCTGCTCGACCGCGCGCTCGCGGCCGCCGAGGCGCTCGCGGCAGAGCCGCGCGTGGTGGCCCGCGCGCTCGCGGCGCGGGGGCGCGCGCGGCGGCTACGAGGGCTGGCGGAGGCCGCGCTCGAGGACCTCGAGCGCGCCCGCGCGCAGGCGGCGGCGCTCGGCGCAGAGGCGCTCCTCTCGGGGATCCTCGCGGACCTCGGCGTGCTCCACCACGGCCGGCGCGACATGCAGCGCGCGCGCGACCACTACGCGCAGGCGCTCGCGCTCCACCGCGCCCTCGGCGACCGCCGCGCCGAGGGGCGGGTGCTCGGCAACCTCGGGGCGCTCCACCACGACGAGCGCCGGGAGGCCGAGGCCGCCGCCTACTACGAGCAGGCGATCGGGATCGCGGCGGAGATCGGCGACGGCCGGATGGAGGGCATCTTCTCGACGAACGCCGGCCTGCTCGAGCAGGAGCGCGGGGCGCCCGCGCAGGCGCGCCGGCGCTACGAGCGCGCCGCCGCGATCCTCGGCGAGGTGGGCGATCTCCGGCTGCTCGCGATCACGCTCGGCAACCTCGGCGCGCTCCACCACGAGGAGGGGCGCCTCGCCGATGCGCGCGCGTGCCACGGCCGCGCGGTGGGGCTGCTCCGCGAGGTCGGGGACCGCCGCTCCGAGGGGATCGCCCTCTGCCGCCTCGGGGCGGCGCTCGCGTCGGTCGGCGCGGTGGACGAGGCGCGGCGCGCGATCGAGCCCGCGGAGCGGCTGCTCGCGCAGCTCGGGGACGAGCCCGACGTGGAGCTCGCGCGGGTGGCGTCCGGCTTCGTCGACCTGGCGCTCGCCCAGGCGGCGCGCCGCGCGGGGCGGGGCGAGGAGGCGGCGGCGCACGTGGGCGCGGCGCGGCGCAGGAGCGCGCGCGCCAGGGAGGGATCGCCGTCGAGCGCGAGCCGATCCGACGATGTGCGGCTGCTGCTCCGGATCCTGGAGCGCAGCCTGGCGGCGCTGGGCGGCCTGCCCGAGGCGCGGGCGGAGGGCGAGCTCCTCCTGACCGAGGGGGCGCGCTTCGTCCGCCCGCCGGGCGGCGGCTGGCACGACCTGCGCGAGCGCCACGCGGCGCGGCGCCTGCTGCACGCGCTGGCCGAGCAGCAGCGGTCTGCGCCCGGCCGAGGGCTCTCCCTGGCCGCGCTGAAGGAGGTGGGGTGGCCCGGCGAGCGGATCTTGCCGGAGGCGGCGGCGAACCGGATCTACGTGGCGATGAACCAGCTGCGGAAGCTCGGGATGAAGCCGTGGCTCCGGAGAGACGCAGAGGGGTACTCGCTGGATCCGGCGCTGCCGGTCCACTACGTCGCGGTGGAGCCGGCCGCGCGGGGAGGGGAGGATTCGCGCGGGGGGGAGACGGGCGAGGGCGGGGGGAAGCGGCGGTAGGGGGCTGCTGCCGGGAGCCTGCGGAATGGATGGGGGAGCAAGCGCGATGGCGCCCGGGAGCGAGCGCGCGAATCGCTTTAAGACGGGATTAAGGAGCGGTCCTGTGGCGGGGACGTAGCCTGTTCGGCGGAGGTCGCGCCATGCGTATCATCGCTTCTGCTCTGCTGCTCCTCGCCCCTGCCATCACCCTCGCCGCATGCGGTGAGATCCGTGTGCCCGAGCCGGAGGTCAGTTCGAGCAGCGCCCCAAGCGCGGGATCGGGAGGATCCAGCGGCGATGGCGTGGGGGGCGCAGGCGCGGGTGGCGGCGGGGGCGCCGGTGGCGGCGGGGGCGCTGGTGGCGGCGGAGGCGCCGGTGGCGGTTGGGGCGCCGGTGGCGGCGGAGGCGCGGGTGGGCGCGGAGGCGCGGGTGGCGGCGGAGGCGCGGGGGGCGGCGGGGGATCGCCGCTAGCGGAGGCCTGGCACCAGCAGATTTCGGGACCCGAGACGGAGGAGGCCGTGGCCCTCGCGATCGATGGCGAGGCAAACGTCGTCCTGGCCGGCTGGTCGGGGGGAGCAGCCGACTTCGGCGCCGGCGCCACGCCGCGCGTCGGCTCCGCGGACATCTTCGTCGCCACGTATGCAGACGACGGCGCCTTGCGCTGGGCCCGGCGCTTCGGCGGCGGCAGCGACGTGATGGCCACGGGGGTCGCGGTCGACGGAAACGACGGCATCGCCGTCATCGGCCATTACGCGAACGGTCCGCTCCAGGCCGGCGACCTCGTCCTGGAAGAGCTGGAACGAGACGACCCGCGGACCTCCTCGAGCGACATCTTCGTGCTCGCGCTCGATCGGGACGGCGCCCCGCGCTGGATGCACCGCCTGGGCGGCGGCGGCTTCGACTACGGAGGCCGCGTGGCCGTCGGTCCCGGAAACGACGTCGTTGTCGCCGCTCAAGCCGGGGGCCGCCTTACCCTCGCCAGGTTCGCCGCCGACGGGACGACCCGCTTCGCGACGGACGTGGGAAACCTGAGCGGATCCGTCACGTACGCGATCAGCGGGATGGCCGTGGATCTCCACGGCGACATCCTCGTCGCAGGGGCCTTCTCGGACAACGCCGACCTCGGCGGGGGCTCCACCACCGGGCTGAGAGGCGCTCAGGCCTGGGTGGCGAAGTACTCGGGGGAGGACGGCGCCCACCTCTGGTCGAGGCACTTCGGCACCCCCGAAGACAGTGGTGAAATCAGCGGCGACGTGGCGAAGGCGCTGATCGTGGACGAGCACGGCGACGTGCTGATCGCCGGTCAGTTCGCGCCGGGCGCTGACCTCGGGGAGGGGCGAATCGACGGTATACGGGGCAATTTCCTCATGAAGCTCGCCGGCGAGGACGGCGCGATCCGATGGGCGAACGCGCTCCCGGGCGCACAGTACTTCGGCTCGACCAGCCTCTCGTTCGCGCCCGACGGCAGGGTCGCGCTCATCATCTCGCTTGCGCCACCCTTCGACTTCTTCGACCTCGGCGGTGGCTCGGTGGACACGCCGGGAACCTACATCGCCACCTACGAACCAGGCACCGGGGCGTTCGTCTCGCAGCGGCGGATCGTCGAGCTCGGCGAGGCGATCGGGAACATCAGCCTCGCCGCCTCCGTGCTCGACGCGAAAGGACACCTGTCGTTCGTAACGAACTTCAGTTTCTCCGTGCCGACCGGCTTCGGCGTCCTCGAGAGCGAGGGCTGGGCGACCGACATCCTCCTCGCGCACATGCCGCTCTGAGACGACGTGTCCTGCTGCGCGGCCCCGGCGCTCTGCTGCGCGGGCCAGGCGCCCCCGCTGCGCGTGCCCGGCGCTTTCCTGCGCGGCCTCCGCACCCATCCTGGTACGGACCGGTGGCCTGGGTAACGGTTCAGACCGGGAGCCTGGGTAGCACCCGGACGGACCGGGAGCTTAGGTGACACATGTCGTAGAGGACCGGCGACGGAGGAGCGCCGGTGCCCTGGAAAGAGACATGTTCAGTGGACGAGAGGCTTCGATTCATCGCGCAGGTCAACGAGTCGGACGAGACGTTCGCGGAGCTGTGCCGGCTGTTCGGCATCAGCCGGAAGACGGGGTACAAGTGGGTGGAGCGCTACGAGCAGGCCGGACCGAGCGGGCTGGAGGAGCGGCGGCCCGTGGCGCGCTCGTTCCCGCATGCGACGCCAGCGGCGCTCATCGACGCGCTGATCGAGCTGCGGAAGGAGCGCCCCACGTGGGGGCCGAAGAAGCTGCGTGCGCGGCTGGAGAGCCTGGGCGTCGAGGGGCTGCCAGCAACGAGCACCATCGGCGAGTTGCTCAAGAAGCACGGGCTGATCCGGCCCCGTCGGCGCCGCGTAGTGACGCCGACGACCGCGATGCCGTCGCCGCTGGCTCCAGCCGAGCAGCCGAATGACACGTGGTGCGCCGATTTCAAAGGGCACTTCGCGCTCGGCGACAGGACGCGCTGCCACCCGCTGACGTTGACGGACCAGGCGTCGCGGTACCTGCTCAAGTGCGAGGGCGTGGCGAAGCCGGACGAGGCCTCGGTGCGGCCGCACTTCGAGCGCGCGTTCCGCGAGTTCGGGCTGCCGCACCGCATCCGCTCCGATAACGGGCCGCCGTTCGCCACGATTGGCATCGGTGGGCTCTCGGCGCTCTCGGTCAGCTGGATCAAGCTCGGCATTCATCCCGAGCGGATCGAGCCCGGTAAGCCGCAGCAGAACGGCCGCCACGAGCGAATGCACAAGACGTTGAAGGCGGAGGCGACATCGCCGCCAGAAGCCAACTTGGCAGCGCAGCAGCGCGTCTTCGATCGGTTTCGGCACGAGTACAATGATCAGCGTCCGCACGAGGCGCTCGGCCAGAGGACGCCGGCTTCGCGCTACACGCCCTCGCGCCGCTCGATGCCGAGCAAGCCCTCGTCGCCGGAGTACCCGGACACGATGGCCATTCGACGCCTTGACGACCAAGGACGGATGCTGTTCGGGGGCGCGCAGACCACCGTCTCCTCACTGCTCGCCGGCGAGCCCGTGGGGCTGATTCCGAGCGCCGATGACGTCTGGGAGCTGTACTACGGCCCGGTTCTGCTCGCGCAGGTCACCCTGAAGAACAAGGAGCTGAAGCTGGCCAGGGCGCGGTGACCTGCGCGAACTCACGCCGGATCGTGAGAAGAGGCTCGTGTGTACCGCGACCACGGGGAGCGGTTCGTGTATAGATCCAGGCGGTCCGAGAAAGCGCGGCGAGCGTGTCGCGCCGACGAGGATCCGGTCCCTGTTTCCAGTCCTCCCGGAGCATGGGCCTGTAGCTCAAGGAAGTGTCACCGCAGCTCCCGGTCAGAAGTGTTACCAGGGCTCCGCTCGTACACCTGCGCGCCCTGTTGTGTGTCCTACGTTACGATCGCGCGGGTCCTGCGCGGCCTCCGCACCCATCCTGCGCGCCCTGTTGTGTGTCCTACGTTACGATCGCGCGGGTCCTGCGCGGCCTCCGCACCCATCCTGCGCGCCCTGTTGTGTGTCCTACGTTACGATCGCGCGGGTCCTGCGCGGCCCGCTGCCCCTCCTGCGCCGCCTCAGCGCCCTCCCGCGCGTCCGACGTGCCCTCCTGCGCACGCATCAACGTGAGCTACGCAACGTTTCCCCCTCCTGCGCATGCCTCCGTGGGATCCATGGTGCGCCTCGCGACGGGAGCGCCGCGCTCTCCCCTCTGGCCAGAGAGCGCAGGGTGGACCGATACGCTTGTCGATCATCCGCCCTTCCGTCCGGAGGGGCGCATATCCCGACAAGGAGGCAACATTTCCGAACGCGACGGAGACATCGGCCCATCCCCCACCTCGCCCCGCGAACACCCTCTCTGCGGGCCTGCGGAATGGATGGGAGGGTAAGGGCGATGGCGCCGCGGGAAGGAGCGCGCGAATCGCTTTAAGATGGGATTAAGGGGCGATCCTTGGGTGGGGACGTAGCCTGCTGCGCGGAGGTCACGCCATGCGCATTCTCGCTTCTGTTCTGTTGATCCTTGCCCCTGCCATCCTCCTCGCCGGATGCGGTGAGAGCCGTGAGACGGAGCGCGTCGTCGGTTCGACCGGAGCCTCAGGTGCGGTGGACCCCTCTGGCTCCACATCAGGGGACGGCGTGGGCGGGTGGCGGGACCCCGGAGAGGATCCGCAGGCCGGCGGCGGCGGCGGTGCCGGCAGCACAGGTAGCGGTGGCAGCGGCGGCGGTGGCACTGGCGGCAGCGGCGGCGGTGGCACTGGCGGCAGCGGCGGCGGTGGCACTGGCGGCAGCGGCGGCAGCGGTGGCAGCGGCATCGGTGGCGCCGGAGGCGGTGGAACAGGCGGCAGCGCCACCGCGGCGTGCGCTGGACCCCTCGAGTTCGCCGACCCGGCGCTCGAGGCGGCGGTGCGCGAGGCCGTGGCGAAGCCGGAGGGCCCGATCCTCCCGGCTGACGTCGCGTCGCTCGACGCCCTCCGCGCGGACCGCCGCGGGATCGATTCCCTCGCCGGCATCGAGTGCGTCCGCTCCCTCACGAGCCTGGTCATCGCGAACAATCACGTGGCAGATCTCGCGCCGCTGTCCTCGCTCACGGAGCTGCGCATCCTGGACGCGTCGGGCAACCGGATCGAGAACGCCGCGCCGCTGTCCTCGCTCCTCCGGCTGGAGAGGCTTGGCTTGCACAACAACCCCATCTCGGACGTCACTGCCCTCGGCTCGCTGACGAACCTGTCGTACGTGGCGCTCAGCCACACCTCGGTCAGCGACATCGGCCCGCTCGGCTCGCTGATCCGGCTCCGTCAGCTCCATCTCAGCGATTCCCCCATTTCGACGCTCGCGCCGCTGTCAGGCCTCCAGGAGCTGTACGAACTGTCGGCGAGAGCCACCGGGATCACCGACCTCTCGCCCCTGTCGACCATGACCGCGCTGAGGTATGTGGACCTCGGAATCAACCGCATCTCCGACCTCTCTCCGCTCGCGAGCGGTTCATTCCCCCTCCTCCTCAATCTCACCGGCAACTTGGTGTCCGATCTGACGCCCCTCGTCGCCAACCCGGATTTCGGCGAAGGAAGGGCCGTGACGATGGTAAGAAACCCGATCGACTGCGCCGTTCAGGCGAGCAACATCGCTGCGCTCCTGGCGCGGGGAGCGGAAATCATCACGGACTGTCGGTCCTTTTGGTGACGCATCGCACCCCGGGATGCACGAAGCAGAGCGTCGCTGAAGTCGCGTGAGACGCATCCCACGGCAGCCCTGCCACGGGGCCCGTCCTGGTTGCGCTGTCGTTCCCAAACTGCGCGTCTTCGTGGCCGAAGGCCGCAGGATCAAGGGGTGGATGTCGTGCGACGAGGCGCCGGTCTGGCCGTCGGATGGGGGGCGATCCGCGTTCGCACGCTGGTTGTGGATCCGTTGCCGCGCCGCCCGCGCGACATGCGAAGCCGTCCGGTATCGCGCACCCTCGCCCGGCGGCCGGCCGCCGTCCAGAGCGTTACCCGTCCTCCTCCAACTCCTCTCCTCCGCCCTCCGCCTGCCCCTTCTCGGCCGCCTCGCGCGCGAGCGCACCCGCATGGATCGCCCGCACCTCAACCATCGTGCTGACGCCCTCTACAGCCTTGTCAGGCCTGTATCTCCTCACCCGCGCAGACCGCAGCACTACCCCCCCAGGGTACCGCGGACTCGCCTGCACGTCTTCAAAGGCGACCTCGACGACGATCTCCGGCCGCACGTACACCGTGCCGGCGTCGCGGCCGATCTCGAGCTCCAGCAGCCGCTGGGTCTGCCACGCGAGCACCTCGTCGCTCATGCCCTTGAACGTCTTGCCGAGCAGGACGAAGCCCCCGGCCGAGGGATCGCGCGCCCCGAGGTGCAGGTTGCTGAGCAGCCCCCGGCGCCGGCCGGTCCCCCACTCGGCCGCGAGCACCACCAGGTCGAGGGTGCGCGCCCGCTTCACCTTGAGCCACGAGCCGCGGCGCCGCCCCGCCTCGTAGGGCGCGGCGAGCGACTTGGCGATCACGCCCTCATGGCCGCGGGCGAGCGCGTCGGCGAAGAACGCCTCGGCCTCGGCCGCCGTCGGCAGCTCGATGCGCGGGACGCGCAGCGACCGGTCGAGCACCTGCCGGAGCGCGGCGGTGCGCTCGCTGCCGGGCCGGTCGAGCAGATCCTCGCCGTCGAGGTGCAGCACGTCGAAGAACAGGGCGCGCAGCGGCAGCTCGGCGCGCAGCGCGGCAGCGTCGTGCGCGCGGCCGAAGCGGCGCATCGTGACCTGGAACGGGTGCGGCGGGCCCTCCGCGCGAAAGGTGAGCGCCTCGCCGTCGAGCACGACCGAGCGGACCGGGAGCGCCCGGACGATCTCGACAATCTCGGGGACCGCCTTCGTGACCGGGCCGAGGCCGCGGCTGAAGACGCGCACCTCGTCGCCGGCCTTGTGCGCCTGCACGCGCACGCCGTCGAGCTTCCACTCCAGCGCCATCGCGCGGAGCTCGCTCAGCGCCGTCGCGACGTCGTCGGCCGACTGCGCCAGCATCGGCTGCACCGGGCGGAGCAGCTGCAGCGAGAAGCGCTGGAGGCCGAGCGCCCCCTCGAGGAGCGCGGCCTTGGCCACCTCCGCCGCGTCGCCGGCGAGCATCACCGCGCGCCGCAGCGAGGTTGGCGGCACCCGCGCCGCGCGCGCCACCGCGTCGATCATGACCGGCTCGATCCGCTCCTGGCGGAGCTCGCCGGCGAGGAGCCGCGCGAAGAAGTCGCGCTCGCGATCGGTGGCGCGCGCGAACAATCCCCCCAGCGCCGCGCGGCGCGCCCCTGCCGCCCCCGGCCCCGAGGCGCGCGCGATCTCCGTGAAGACCGCGTCGGCGTCCCCCAGGGTGAGCGCAGGCTGGGCGACGGAAGGAGAGGCCCGGCGGGCCTCGGCGACCACCCCAGGCCCGAGGCCGAGCCGTCCCTGGCGCAGCCGACCGGCGAGCCAGTCGACGCCGATCTGCACCTCCGCGGGCGAGAGGCGGCGCAGTATCGCGGCGAGCGCGGCGATCTTCTCGACACGGCGAGAGAGCGCGGCGACACGCCCGGAGGTGGCGACGAAGTCGGAAACGAGCACGCGGACAACCCTACCCTGGCACCTCGAGAGCTCACGCTCGACGGGTCTCGTGATCAGGCCGCTGCAGGGTGTCCTCCGCAACCGAGCCGGGGAACTCCGCAGGATCGGACCTGGCCCACGGGCGCCAAGTGTTCTCCGCATGGGCCAAGAGAGCCTACCAAAGGGTGTACGGCGGCGGAGCAGAAAAGCGCTCTCCCGCGCCGGGATCGTGGCCATTCGCGATTGCAACCACTTGCGGGGGGGAGCGAAGAATTATCACGTCATCTGCAGTCGAATTCCTCGCTCGGCCTCCGCCGGCGCCGCGAGCAGGCAAGAGCGCGATCGCCCATCAGACGATCTCGTGTGCTGCTCGCCATCGATTCACCAGGTGCGAAGCGCATGACGCGCCTGCGCCGCCGCGCGGGGGGAGAGCGCGCGGAGCTGCCCCGCCGTGGCCGCGGACTCCCGAACACGCCGCGAGATGGCCCGAGCCGCGCCGGTCTCCCTCGACGGCGAGATCGCTCCGTTTAGTTGACCTCCGACGCGGGCCTTGATACCGGATTGGCGGTCGGCACGCCGTGGGCAGGTGAACACGGCGGGCGGGCGCGGTTTTCCTCAACCACAGCTCAGGAATAGCGCCCTCCGCTGACAAGGCCGCCGGTTTTGGCCTTGGGAGCAGCTGGCTTGGTTTTTGCGCAGCACCTCTCCGGCAGCTGGACTGTACTGGAAGGAGCTGACGTGGTGTTGGTGTCCGCACGGGAAGGCGACGGAGGTTCTTCGATGGTGGAGCGGCAAGTCCGGAAGCGGGTGGGCGTCGTGATGGGCGGCTCGTCGGGTGAGCGCGACGTGTCCCTGCGCTCGGGCGCGGCCGTCGCCGAGGCGCTCGAGGCGCGCGGGTACGATGTCGTGCGGATCACGCTCGGGGACAGGTTCGGCGCGGAGCTCTGCGCGACGCTGCAGCGCGCGCGGCTCGACGCAGCCTTCCTGGCACTGCACGGACGTCTCGGTGAGGACGGGTGCGTGCAAGGCGTCCTGGAGCTCGCCCAGGTTCCGTACACGGGGTCGAGCGTGCTCGCGAGCGCCCTCGCGATGGACAAGCTGAAGGCCAAGGAGATGTTCCGGCTGCACAACGTGCCGACGCCTCCCTACTACACTGTGGGTGCGAATCAGGACCTCGAGGAGCTCGATGGGATCCATGGCTCGTTCGGGTTCCCCGTCATCGTCAAGCCGCGCGGCGAGGGGTCGAGCCTGGGCTTGACCAAGGCCGGGTCGCTCGAGGAGCTGAAGTCGGCGCTCGCGCTGGCGTTCGAGTTCGACGACGCCGCCATCGTGGAGCGGTTCGTGGCAGGGACCGAGGTCAACGTGGGGATCCTGGACGGGAAGGTCCTTGGCGCGATCGAGATCGTCCCGAAGAAGGGGCTCTATGACTACGAGGCCAAGTACACGCCGGGCATGACCGAGTACCACATGCCGGCGCGCCTCCCGCCGACCCGCTACCGCGGCGTCCTGAACCTGGCGGAGCGGGCGGCCCAGGCGCTCGGGTGCACGGGCGCGGTGCGGGTGGATCTGCTCGTGACCGGCGGAGAGACGAGTACGTGCTCGAGGTGAACACCCTGCCTGGCATGACTCAGACAAGCCTCCTTCCGAAGATCGCGGAGGCCGCAGGCTACGAGTTCGGCGACCTCTGCGAGGCCATCCTGGCGAGCGCCAGGCTGCACCAGCCGGTGCGGCGCCGCGCGCCCGCCGCCTCGGAGCTGCGGCTCAGCGAGCGGGGACAGGCCGAGAAGCGGCTGCGCCTCGTGAAGTCGGCGATCTGAAGCGAAGGCGAGCGCGGCTCCGGGGCCCCTGCCCGGAGCCGGGGCGCGGCCAGCGAATCCAAGCGTACTCCGAACAGTCAAGCTCTCAAGGCACCCGCTTCATCGTGATGAAGTCGGTCGCCATGCCCTCGACGATGGGCTTGAGCTTGAACACGTCGCCTTCACAGCGGTACTCGAAGACGGTTCCGGGGCGGTCCATGCCAGAAAAGGCGTTGGTCGCGGGAACGGGCATGTCGCGGCCGCCGAGCGTGGCCTTGGTCTCGACGCGCAGTCCGCTCATGTCGGCGCGCGTCGTCTTCCAGCGGCCAGGGCCCGCGGGCTCGTATTCCGCGCTCGAGCGGCCGTTCATCTTGAGCGTGATCCTCAGGGCCATCCCCGCCGTGGGCGCCTCGAACACGTTCTCGACGCCGCCCTCGGTCGTCTCGCACACATAGCTGCCACGCTCGTTGCCGTTGAACGTGCAGATGTACTTCCCGCGCTCGCTGACGACGCGCGCGCCCGACGAATTGCGCGCCAGCGTCTCGAGGAACATATCGGCATAGTCGTATTCCCACTTGCCTGCCGGGCAGCTCGCCGCCGGCGCCGCGGCGGACGCGCCGCTCGGGACAGGCGCAGCCGGCGCGGTCGCGCCCGCGGACGCAGGCGCGCTCGCGGATTCGGAGCGGTCACAGGCTGCGAGCGCAGCGATCGACAGCAGGGTGAACGGGAGCAGGTGCGGACGTGCCATGCGCCGAGAGTACGCGTCCAGGCGCGCAGTTGCACGCATTCTTCCCGGCGGGGCGTGTCGCCCTCGATGCCGACCCCGAGCCCGTCGCAGAGGGGGCCTCGGCGAGCTGAGACACCCAGTCGTTCAGCGCTTTCTCGGCTTCCTGCGGCGTCTAAGGCGTGCTGATAAGAGCGGTAGATGACCTTGAAATAATGAACGATACGGGCGAGGACGAAGGTCCAAGGAAGCTGGTCCCAAGCCTGTAATTCATCTCTTCGGCCCTGCCCTCGTCCGTGTCGCCGAAGGATCGCGGCGCTTGCAGGGAGTTCGCCGAGAAAAAGCACGCCTGCCCGGGAGCGACAGCGAGGAGCGGGATCAGCCCACGCTCCGCGATCCCGGCTTCTTGGGGCAAGGACAGCGCCACCTCGGTGGGGGCCTCGATCATGCCCTCTCCCTCGGGCCGCGGCAGCCCCTCGATCACCCCGCCGCCGCCGGGACCGATGATGTTGGGACACCACCGGTAACGCGCGAAGCTGTCGGTGAGCCGGGTCGCGAAGGCGAAGCTCGCGTTGCCCCAGCAGTAGCTCTCGTGATCTTCGGTGCTCTCCTCGCAGGCGAAGCTCGCCTCGGCGCGCTCGCCGCGACCGAACGGCGCGCGCAGCAGAAAACGCGGCAGGACCAGCCCGAGCGCGCGTGAGCACTCCTCCGCGCGCAGCAGTTTCAGTGCGTCGGAGCCCTGGGCTCGGTCCGCAGCGCCGAGCGCGTGGTGGTTCCCCACCCCGAGGAGGCGCGGCGAGGCCCCCGCCACGAAGGGCGCCTGGGCCAGGAGCGCCACCGTCGCGCATCGCTGGAGCAGGGTGACGTCCTCCGGCTCTGGGCCGAACTCCAGGTTCGCGAGGATGGCGCCGTACGGCTCGTGCCCGCGCCCGACCGCGCGCGCATAGACGACGGCGTGGAGCCCGCTCTTGTCGGTCGCACCTGCGGATGCGAAGTCGTCCCGCAGGTCGTCCTTCGAGCAATTGAGCAGCTCGAGCCGGATGTTCTCGTCGAAGCTCGTCCTCTCGACGACGAGCCAGAGCCCACGCCAGGCGCGCTCGACCCCGAGGCACCCAGCGCCTCCTCCTGTACGCAGACTCCGCACAACGCCGCCGCGAGTCGGCTGAATTTCAGCGCCCTGATGCACGCAGGAATGAGGAAAGCCCTCGATCGTCGCGTGTGCGTGAGATACTCGTGACCTCGACTTGAGGGAAGGAGATCGCATGCGCGCAAGGATGGGGCGTTGGACCTGGAGGATCGTCTCGCTGGGCCTGTTCTCGGGCCTGTCGCCGAGCTCGGCAGGATGCGGCGACGGCGGCGACAAGGGCCCCGAAATGTGCGGCGAGGCGGTCTGCGGTCTCCACCAGTCCTGCGATGACAGTCAGGCGCCCGCGGTCTGCATCTGCAACGAGGGTTACGTGGGCGTGGAGTGCGACGAGTGCGCGCCGGGCTACGTGCCCGAGGGCGAGCGCTGTGTGCCCATGCCCATCGAATGCAGCCAGAACCCGTGCGGCGTCTCGGGCACCTGCGTGGAAGGCCCAAACGGGGACCGCTGCGAGTGCGATGCCGGTCATACGGGGCCGACCTGCGCGCAGTGCAAGGACGAGACGCTGCAGGACAACGATCTCGACGGCACGTGCACGCCCGCGTGCAGCGCGGCCGCAGGTTGCGCGCCCTGGGAGGCCTGCGACGACTCGAGCGGGATCATCACCTGCGGCTGCGCTGCCCACACCACCGGCCGACACTGCGACGAGTGCGAATCCGGCTACTACCGCCTGGCCGACGGGCCCTGCGTCGCGGCGTGTAGCTACCGCATCGAATGCGAGGAGCCCCAGACCTGCAAGGAGGTCGAAGGGATCGACGCGGCTTGCAGCTGTCCCCTGGGGTTCACCGGGGGGGCATGCGACGCCTGCGCCGCGGGCTCCTCGATGGAGGGCGGGACCTGCGTGCGGGCGCCGAAGCCGGGCAGCTTCCTCGTGACCCGGAAGGACATGAACTGGAGCGTGCTCAACGAGCTCGACCTCGCATCGAAGACCTACACCCCACTGAGCAGCCAGGTGCCGTACCTGCTCTCGGTGGATCGTGAAGCGCGCGAGCTCTGGGGCGGCATCCATGAAGGCTCAGACGGCGTCCGCTTCGGCCGCTACACCCTCTCGACGGGAGAGGTCGAGGCGCTCAGCCCGAGCAGCCCCTTCAACGCGAGCACGGTCTTCGACCCGTCGCGGCGTGCCGTGTTCTGGGTGGTGCCCAACACCGCCACGTATCAGAGCGGGCAGCTCATGCGGCTCGACGTCGACACCGGGGTCGAGGCCCCGGTGGGTAGCGAGATTCCGGTCCGCTCCGGTGACTTCTTGGCCTATGACGCCAAGAAGGACCGCCTGGTGGGCACGGGCTGGAACATGGGCCTGATGTTGGTGGAGATCGATCCAGAAACCGGCATCTTGACCGAGATCGGCGAGCCCGTGCTTGACTCGAACCTCACCAACCCGCGCCTCGTGGTCGACGAGGAAGGGTTCATCTACCTGAGCACGACCCTCCTGCGCTCCCAGGAGCAGATGGTGCGGGAGATGCTGCAGGCCGTCGCGGTGCGGCTCGGTATGCCGAGCATCCCGGACGACGCACCGGTCGTGCTCGAGCACCGGTATTGGGCCGATCCGACCCTGCCCGTCACGCTCGCGTCCTCCAAGCAGAGCGGCAGCGAGGTCCTCGCGTACGACAGTCATGGCGACTTCCAGGACAGCGGGATTCCCGAGCCCACCTCCCTCAGCGTCGACGTGCACAACCCGGACGCCTGGCTCTCCGTCACCTCGCTGAACGAGAGCTTCCAGGTGCACGTCCCCGCGGATGCGAGCTTCAAGAGCCTGCTCATCTACACGGGCGGCACGGTCGCGCTCGACATCGAGCAAGGCTTCCAGGCAGAGCCAGGCACCATCCGCATCATCGCCGACGTCAGCCAGGGCGCGCTCGAGGCGCTCTCGCCCGCGGTGCGCACCTACAGCGGAGAGGCCGTCCAGTCGCGGCGCGCCCCGCTCGACGCCTACTTCGACGAGATGGACAGCTCCCCGCCCGCCTGGCTCGTGCGCGTCGACCCGGACACGCTCGCGGCGACCCCGCTTTTGCGCCTCGAAGAGCTCGGTTCGGTGCTGGCGTTCTTCTGAGTCTCGAGGCAGCCCAACAGGCAACGGCGACGGGGAGCACCAGCAGGGTCGTCGCTTTTCCAGGGCGGGCCGGATCGCATCGAGGTCGCCGCTGGGCCGGGGAGGCCAGCCCTTTCAAGGTGACTTTCCCCTGGATTCTGCGAGCAATCGAGCAGTCGACACGTGAGTTTCTTTCGCGTATCGGGTCCTCTTCGGCACGGGCTTTTCACGCCGCGCGGATGGCGCTTGAGCTTTCGGAGCTGCACGTGAGGTGCCCAGCGGAGCATCTCCTTGGCGAGCGCGGTCGGGGTCATCGTCTGAAACGCCTTCCAGGCGATAGGCTCGACGGCGATCGCCATCCCTGATGCCGTCGCGCGTACTTCGTTCGCGATGTAGTAGCCAGAAACTTCGTCCTGGATCTTCTCGGCTCCGAACTCTGCCCGGAGAGCGGCCTGCACCGTGGACAGAGCGTTGTATGTGGCAAGGGCGATACCGAACCCGAATAGCGCGGCGCGAGGATAGCCGAGGGTGGCAACCTCGCCCTGGAGCATCGCCGTGAGCGATTGGAACATCGTCTCCAGTGTCCATCTATTTCGGTACAGTTCCATCACCAACACGGCGTCAGCTGCTTTCTTGGGCAGGGTCGTGAGGAACGCCATCTCGGTGTCGCCATCTCGCCGCATGTCTCGCCGTGTTCCATGTCGTCCAGGGCCGCGCGGCCACCGGCGGGGGCGGCGGTCGCTGGACCCTCTACGGCAGGGACCTCGCCAACACCCACAACGCGGCCGGCGAGAAGGACATCGGGCCCGCGAACGTCGGGTCCCTCGACGTCAAGTGGACCTTCACCACGAGCGGCATCGTCCCCGCGACGCCGGCGGTCGACAACAGCGCGGTCTACTTCCCGGACGGGGGCGGCACCCTGTACAAGCTCGACGCCGAGACCGGGGCCCCGCTCTGGACGCGCAGCATCGCCGCCCTCACGGGCACGGCCGACGCCGTCTCGCGCACGAGCCCCGCGCTCCACGGTCACATGCTGTACGTTGGCACCCAGGCCGGGGCGTACATGCTCGCCGTGGACAGCCGCACCGGCGCCCTCCTGTGGAAGACGCAGCTCGACCCGCACCCGGCGGCGATCATCACGCAGTCTCCCGTCGTGCACGGCGGCCGCGTGGACGTGGGCGTCTCCTCGCGCGAGGGAGCGCAAAGCAACAACAGCAGACTGCCGAGCCCAGCGGCGCGGGCCAGTCGGGCGAGCAGCGGCCGTCGAACGCCCAGAAGGATCCGCGAGACTGGAAGACGGGCGACGAGCCGATGACCGGCGCGCAGGCCTCGTATCTCCAGACGCTCTTTCGGGAGGCGGGCGTGGAGTTCGACCCGAACGTGACGAAGGCGGAGGCGTCGAAGCGCATCGACGAGCTGCAGGCGAAGACCGGTCGCGGGCAGCAGCAGCGGGAGTGATCGGAGGGGCGCTCCAGCGCGAGGCTCTCCTCGAGCCGGACCGAGGCTCTTCCACGGCTCCCCGCGAACGGCCCAGCGCTCGCCCGTTCTGTTCGAGGATCCGTCCTGGGGCGTCCAGCGCGCCAAGCAGAGCCGCGGCGACACTTCCACACGATGCCTGAGCGGCATCGCCGGACCGCAGCGCTGCACATCTCAGCGGACGGTTGACGCGCGAGGGGACCGTGCCATCTCATGAAGGGAGGCCCTGGTGTCATCGCTGTCTCGCGCTCGTCGCTCTGCCCGCCGCGACGGCCGGGCTGAGCGTGGGGTGCAGCTTCCCCGACGCCGTCTTCACCGGCCAGACGAGCTCTGGCGGCGGAGGTGCGGGCGCCACCACGTCGTCGGACGCGGCGGGCGGCGACAAGGGCGCGACCTCGTCAGGCGGCGGCGAGGCGACGTCGCGCTCGGGCGGCGGCAGCGGCGGGGCGACGTCCAGCTCGGGCGGCGGCGGCGAGGTGACCTCGGGCTCGGGCGGCAGCGGCGGCGGGATCCTCGACTGCGACGCGGATGGCGACGGGTATCTGTCGACCGCCTGCGAGGGCGGCACCGATTGCGACGACGGCCAGGCAGAGGTCCACCCCGACCAGCCCAATACGTTCCATGACACGCCCATCCGCCCCGGAGGCAGCTTCGATTACGACTGCAGCGGCCATGACGAGCCGCAGATCTCCGCGGTCCATTGCGAGTCTGGCGGGCCCTGCCCGAACGCGTCGAACGTGTACCTGCTCGACGTCGGGTGCGGCGAGCCAGGCCCGTTCGGGAGATGCAATATCCTCTGCCAGCAAGACGTCACGTACAGCGGGCTCAAGCGGGCCTGCCATTGAGGCTGCCAGCGCACGTGCACATCGTGGGATGTCAGCCCGGCGGGAGCAGTGCGAGCAGCGCTCTCGCAGCAACCTTCTTGTCGAAGACAAGCACGCTCCGGATCATCTTCGCGCTCCCCGTGAGCTTCTCGCCCAGCGCTTCGGCGATGCAGGACGGTTGCGCGTGAGCGTACCGGCACGTGCCGTCGTCACGCTTCTTCGACGTTCAACCCAGCACACTCCGAGGAGCAACTCCGCCGCCCGCCCGCGTGCGCTCCAGCTTGTGATGATAAAGGTAGGAAACGACAAGGATACCGAAGAACGTCCAGTGCGGCAGGATGAGCCAGCGACTGTCGCCGCTGGAGAGATGGGCGATATCCGCGGAGACGAAGGTGAGGCCGAAGCCGAAGTAGGCAAAGTCTTTGACCTTGCTCGGTACCACAGGGATCAAGAGGGCCAGCGCGCCCAGCCCCTTTGCGACGGTCAGCTCCACCCTGAACCAGTCCGGGAGGCCGAGGTGCCGGAAAGCGTCTCTCTGCTCTTCGTTGAAAGCAAAGTTGTACGAGCTCCACAGCATGAGAGCTGCGATGAGCCCCGTCGTCGCCCAGTAAATGTATCTGTCTTTCTTCATGGCCATCATCTCTTTAAAAAATGAGCGCCGACATCGGCGCGCTTCCTGGAGAGCACCCGGCGGATCCGTCGGCTGACTCGGCAGCTGGTCACCCAGGCGGGCGAGGGCTCGACGTGGCCGACCGCCGCCCGAGGTAGCGGAGCCGATCGAGGTCGGCGTGGAAGAACACGCGCTGGATCTTCCCGTCGGCCACCGCGAGGAGCAGCGCCGCGAACGGTCGGTCGCCGGTCCAGAACACGATGGCGGGTTGCCCGTTGAGCTCGTGCTCTTCGATCTGGAGCTGGCCGGCATTGCGCGCCGTGGCCGCGACGATGAACGCGGCAATGCGCGCGGCGCCGTGCAGCGGCTGAGGGAGGTTGCGCTGGCGCTCGACCACGCGGCCTCGGGGCCCCCCGTCGGTGATCATGATCGCGTCGTCGGCGAGGAGATTCACGAGCACGCGAATGTCGCCCGCCAGGGTGGCGCTCAGGAAGGCCTGGAGCAGGCGGTGATGGTCGTCCGCTCGTGCTACGAGCATACGCCGCTCGACGGCGAGGTGCTGGCGCGCGCGCTCGAGCAGCTTGCGACACGCAGGCGCGTTGTTGCCGACGAGCTCGGCGATCTCCCGGTGGTCGAAGTCGAAGACGTCGTGGAGCAGGAGGACCGCTCGCTCCGCGGGCGTCAACCGCTGGAGCACGACGAGGAACGCCATCGAGACTTGCTCGAGCTTCTCGAGGCTGGGCATCCCCCCTTCGTCGAGATCCACCGGCTCCGGCAGGCGATCGGCGCGGCTCTCCTCGCGGCGCGCCCTGGCGGAGTCGAGCTCGTTGAGGCAAAGGCGCGTGACGATCGTCACCAGATACGCTTTCGGGGAGTCCGCGTCCCCCGCGTGACTTTCCCAGCGCAGCCACGCCTCTTGCACCATGTCCTCGGCCCGCCCGAGATCACCGAGCATGCGATACGCCAGAGCGATGAGGTCCTGCCGGCACGACTCGAAGGCAGCCACGCGGCGCGCTGAAGAAGGAGCAGTCATTGGAAGGGTCTGGCCTCCACGAGCAAAACGATCACCATCGGAGGGAGCGAGATTGTCGCACGTGCAGGCTCACGTGTCATCGCGCCGCGCCGGCGAGCCCGACGATCTCCCGCGAGTGAGTGCCTTGCTCCACACAATCGAGCAGGAACGTCGCTACCGCACGGAAGGACATTTCCCAGGCGCCTGCGGGGAGCGCATCGCGCTCGCTCCGGTACGTCTCCGCCGACGTCTTGATCAACCGCGGTGGTCTGGCGATCGTCCAGTCGAAGTTGGTCGCCCGAACCACGGCCTCCATCGCGATGAGGTCACGGATGTGGTGCTGGAGCAGCCAGCGAAAGACGACGAACCGCAGCGCTTTTTCGGGGAACAGCAGCGCCGCGGAGACGCTGCCGAGCCGCCCCACGCCGGCCGTCTTCATCGCCGCGACCGTGGTGGCCGCGCACTCGGCGAGCAGGGTGCTCCGCCGGAACGCCTCGCGCCCACTCGGGCCGAGCGCCGAGAGAACGGCGTCGTGTCCCCGAAGCGCGGGAGCGAGCTTTTCGACACGCAGCGGGTCGCCCTCGATGACGGTGAGCGCTTTGTCCCGGCGGGCAATCTTCCGGGGCGAGCGGACGAACGCCGTCACCTGGTGACCTCGCGCCAGGGCGAGATCCACGATCTGCGTTCCGGTGCTGCCGGTCGCGCCGAGCACGAACAATCGCATGGTCATGACCTGAAGACCGGGCAGCTCGCGAAAGCGTGACGAGATGCCAGACGAAGCGTCACGAATGCAACATGGCTCACCGGCGCATGATGGATCCGCGGCCTAGGTGCTCGTCGTTTGCCCGATCGCAGTGAGGCTCAGGCCGAAGCTTGCACCGGTTCTGCCCCCTCCCGCTGCTTCAGCAATTTCTCCGTATTCAAGAGCAAGGCGCATGCCGGTACTGGACCGGGTCTCGCTGCCCTCCCGTGCCGTTCTGCAGCGCCCCGTCCGGCTTCGTTCAAGCGCCTGACACGCACGGCGAACTCGGCGCCCCTGAGGACGGCGGAGCGCTGGGAACGGGTGCGGGTTCGGGGCGGAGCGCTCGCCGGCGTCGAGGAGCTCGGTGCGCGGCCGCCGGCAGCCACGCGGCCGCCATCCAAAGCCGCCTCGCCAGCGAGGATCGCCTCATGAACGAGAACGTAGGATGCCGTGCAGTCGCCGTGTTCGACCTGGTCCGGCAGATCCCAGTGCCCACGTAACTGCTCTATCCCACGCACGGCGCCCCGCGACCGGAGCGCTTCGGGCCCTACCCGCTCGAGGTCGCGCGCGACGCGAGCATCTCGGAGGGCCGGTCTCCGCTCGTCGTCATCTCGCACGGCAACGGCGCCACGCCGCGGGTCCACCGCGGCCTCGCCGCGCACCTCGTGCGCCGGGGCTTCGTTGTCGCCCTGCTCGAGCACCCGAGCAACAACCGCAAGGACAACAGCCTCCCGGACGCGGCCGGCCTGCCGAGGCTGGCCATCGGCGCGCGCCGGCCCATCGACGCGCGCGTCGCGGATATCGCGCGCGGCGCGCCTCGGTTGACAGATTCGGGGCGGCGGGGCATCGAGAGCTCGGGGGCGGGCGCCAGGGCGCTCCGCCCCTCCGACGCAGGCACGGGCGGCGTGGCGGTGACCCGAGAACTCGTTCTTCAGCTCGGCGCGGCGGGTCAGGGGCCGCTCTTTCTGCAGATCGCGCGGGCCATCGTCGAAGACATCGAACGGGGCCGCCTGCGCCCCGGCGAGCGGCTGCCCTCCAGCCGCAAGCTCGCCATCCAGCTCGGCGTGCACCGCAAGACCGTGATCGCCGCGTTCCTCGAGCTCGCGCGCCAAGGTTGGATAACGAGCGCGCCCGCCTCCGGCACCTACGTCTCGAGCGACCTGCCCGCCAAGCTGCCCCCCTTCCGCCGACGAGCCCTCGCCGACCGGGCCGGGTTCGACCTGCCCGGACGCCCCTTGCCGGCCCCGTCCTCGACCCCGCGCGCCGGCCTGCTCCTGCTCGGCGGGGTGCCCGAGCTCGGCTTCGTGCCGAGGCTGGAGCTGTGCCGCGCCTACCGCCGCGCGCTGCTCGGCGCCGGGGCGCGCGCGCTGATGGACTACGGCGACCCCCGGGGCGAGCCGCGCCTGCGCCGGGCGGTGGTCGAGTCGCTGACCCGGGCAAGGGGCGTGCGGGCGAGCGTCGAGTCGGTCAACATCGTGCGCGGCAGCCAACAGGGCCTCTACCTCGCGGCGCGCGCGCTGCTCGATCCGGGCGACTGCGTGGCGATCGAGGCGTACAGCCACCCCGCCGCCCGCGGCGCGCTCGAGCTCTCGGGCGTGGAGCTCGTGCCTGTGCCGCTCGACGGCGAGGGGCTCGACGTCGCCGCGCTCGAGGCCCTCTGCGCGGCCAGGCGGGTCAAGGCGGTCTACACGACGCCCCACCACCAGCTACCCACGACCGTCACCTTGACCGCGCCGAGGCGCGTGCGCCTGCTCGAGCTGGCGCGGCGCCGGCGCCTGCTCGTGCTCGAAGACGATTACGACCACGAGTTCCGCTACGAGGGGCGGCCGGTGCTGCCCCTTTCGTCCGCCGACCGTCATGGGGTGGTCGTCTACCTGGGCACCCTGTCGAAGATCTTGGCGCCGGGGCTGCGGCTCGGCTTCGTCGTCTCCACCCCCGACGTCGCCGAGCGCATCGCGGCCTACCGGGCCTTCGTCGACCACCAGGGCGACCACGCGATCGAGCGCGCCGTCGCCGAGCTGCTCGAAGACGGCGAGATCGATCGGCACACGCAGAGGGTCCGGCGCGCCTACCGCGCCCGCCGCGACGCGCTCTGCGAGGCGCTCGCGCGCCACCTGCCCGGGCTCGAGTTCGACCCCCCCAGCGGGGGCATGGCCCTCTGGGCGCGGGCCCCCGGCGTCGACATCGACGCGTGGGCCCGGCGCGCGCACGCGGCGGGCGTCTCCTTCCAGCCCGCGAGTCACTTCGCGCTCGGTCGCTGGCCGCTCGACTTCGCCCGCTTCGGCTTCGCCGCGTGCGACGAGGCCCAGCTCGCGGACGCGGCGCGGCGGCTCGCGCAGACCTTGCCGAAGGCCCGGTCGAGGCCTGCGGGGGATCGCCCCTGACGCGCGCCTCGCTCCCCGCGGCGCGCGGGCGACTGGACTACTCGACATCGACGATCTGGCCCCAACGTAGGGTGCCTGCGTGGGCTAGGGTCTGACCGAATAGGAGACCCGAACATGGTCAAAGCTTTCTTCGCCAGCATGACATTCAGCGCGGCATTGCTCGGCTGCGCCCAGACCGAGGCGCCGAACCCGCCCCCCGCGGAGGAAGAATCGGAGAGCCAGGCATCGCTCACGACGTCCACGAAATGGCTGGTGCAGCCGGGCGCGCGCCTGGTCTTGCTCGGCGTCACCAGCGACAATCACGCTCTCTACCAGGAGGGAGAGCTCGTGTACGCGACCGCGCTCAAGCCGGGCGCGACGAGGCAGCGAGTCGCCCAGGTGCCCTTCGGGAACACGGCGTTCGTCTACACCGTCGGCAAGGTCGCGTTCTGCTGGACCAACCCCGACCGGACCTTGCCCGGCTTCGGGGTCAGCCCCCTTGTCGTGTGGAGCGCGGCATCCGGCCCGCACGAGGCGTCCGCCGCCTCGCCCATCGGGACCTTCGCGACCTCGGCGAGCGCCGACGGCCGCTCGGTGCTCTTCCCCACCCATGGCAATGCCGACGGCAGCGTCGGCGACGTCGAGCTCGCCTCGATCGACATGAGCGAGCGCACGACGCTGCTCGGCGCCGTGCCGATGGGCTTCCCCCTGGGGTATTGTCGGCCCTTCGCCGCGTTCGTGGGCCGCTACGGCCGCTCGCACCCGGTCGCGCTGCACTGCGAGGGCGCCACGAGCTCTGCCACCTTGTCGAGCTGGGAGCGGGGCGAGAGGGTCGACCTGCTCAGCGGCGTCGCGACGCCCCCCTTCTTCAGCGCCGACGCCGACGGCGGGTCGTTCTTCACGACGCTGGCGGGCTCGGGGCACCCCGTCGTCGTCTCCGACGACGGCGAGGTGAGCGCGCTCGACGAGGTGCGCTCGAGAATAGGCTTCTTCACCAAAGGCAGCTTCGTCGTGTACACCGCGCAAACGGAGGCCGGCCTCGAGCTGCGCCGCGCCAAGCCGGGCGACTGTCCGTCGACCGAGACCATCGCCGACGAGGTCGGGGGCATTCTCACCGTCCTGGCCGGGTCGAAGGTCATCACCGACGCGTGGGCGTCGCCGGACGGGAGCAAGGTGCCCTTCTTCACCCAGCGCGACCCGGCGACCGGCCTCTCCGACGTGGCGCTCGCCGACGCGCGCGACGGTACCCCGCCCCTGTCGGTCGACCCGCAGGCGCGGAACGTGCTCGGCGGCCCGCCCTTCAGCGCCGACTCGAAGCACTTTCTGTTCGCCCGCATCGTCGACCTGACGGCCGGCACCGCCCCCCTCTTCGCCTCGGCCGAGGGCGGCGTGCGGCAGTTCAGCGACGACGGGGGCTGGAGCTACCTGCCGGCCGTTCGTGGCCTCGTGTCGTTCAACGACAACACCCACTTCGACGCGGAAGACTTCGCGAGATCGACGGCCGACCTGAAGGTCGTCGACCTGTCGCGCAAGCCCCTGAAGCCTCGGGTCATCGCGCCGGGGGCGAACCTGACCTACTTCAGCAGCCACGGCGGCCGCCGCCTCGCCTTCACGACGGACCTCCCGGGTACGACGGCTGGCCTCTATTCAGCCGGGGTCGGCGAGTAGACGCGCCGAATCGGCGCGTCGGGCCTGGCCAGCGCGGGCGCTGGTGCGACCACGGCGGCCTGAGGCGACGGCTCGCTCATCACGAGCTCGCCGGGCTCGGGTTTCGCGGATGGGCGCGGGTGGGGGCTATGCCCTCAAAAGGGGTGCGATCGGTGGGCGCCCCACAAAACGGCGGCAAACGCGACGGATCGCAACGGTTCGCCACCGCAAATTCGTTGCCCAAGGACTTCCCTGGTACGGAGGAGCGATCAGGGATAAGATCAATGATTTCAATGAGTTCAGCTTGGGGCTCGGACACCCTCGCGGTCGGCTTGGCCCAACGTGGGCCCAACCGGGCCCCTTCGGGGGCCTCGGCCTCCGCCGCGACGGGGGCGGAGAGGTCGGCCCGCGCCGGCGCCTGGACGGTCTGTGCGGGGGCGATGGCGGCCTCCGCGCTCGCCGCTCGCGTAGCTGGGCCAGCCGGCGCGGGAGTGCCCTCGGAACGCTCCTTGCCCGTCAACTCGGGGATCGCCTCATCAAGGGGGGCGAAGTCGCCTAGGCCGAGTTCCGCGACCTTGCGCGCGGCGCGCTTGTAGTGATGGATCTGGCCGCTCGACTTGTGCCCGGTCCGATCGGAGATCCACGTCTCCGTGCGGCCGTTCGAGAGCTTGATCGTGATGAAGGTCGCGCGCGTGTCGTGCAAGCGGATGTTCAGCCTTGAATCCGTGGTCTCGAACAGCTCAGGCCGAGTTATGCCCGCGCGTCGGAGGTGGTCTCTGAAGCGCTCCGCCCCGTTGCGACCCGGTAAAGAGTTGCAGCCCCACTTTCCTACGAAGACGCGTACCTGGTCCGGGCAGATCTCGCGCCACTTCCGGAGCGCGCGCACGACGTCGGACGAAAGCGCCCATGCCCGGGGCTCGTCCGTCTTGTTCTCATCGAGAACAACGGCTCCCCGGTCGAGATCCACATCCGACCACTCCAGCTGTCCGGCCTCGTCGGCTCGCATTCCCTCGCGAATGAGGAAGCCGTAGTAGATCCGGAAGCATAAGGGAATCACCTTGCTCCCCATGAGGAGCTGATCCTCGTCCGGGTACAGGTACCCTTTTGCCTTGTCGTGGTCTGCCTTGGGAACCCATCCGCGCGGCAACGGATTGCCGCCTATGAGGCGCGCTGGATACACAGCCAACGACAATATGCGGTGAACGACCATCGCAACATTTCGGCGCGTGCTAGGCTCCAGGTGCCCCGGCAACAAGGACATCGCGCGATCGGCATGATCGATCGTGAGGCGCACGAGAGGAACGGGACCGAGCACGTCGAGTACGTGCGCCAACCTCGATCTGTAATCATCCGCACTGCGAATCGCCTTCACATGATCCGGGTACTGCTCGGCCAGCTTTCCGGAAAGCACCCGCTCAGCAAACTCGGCAAAGGTGGTTTCTCCGGTTGCGCGGGCGCGCGCTTCTCCCTTGCACAGCTGGTCGATGGCAAGCCGGACATCCCGAAGAGCGCTTCCCTCGCGTGCGGCAGCCTGCTCCAGCAGCGGCACGCCGAGCACGATTTGCCCGGCGGCGAGCAGTCGCCCCGCAAGTCCCGACAGCACCTGCAGCCGCGCATTGGCTTCTTGCTCCGTACGGCACGTCGGCAGGGTGAACGTGGGTCGACCGGCCTCGCCGAGGCTGAGTCGTGCGCTCCACGCCTTCCCGCGCAGCCGGACGGAGCCGGAGCCATTGGCGCGCTTCTCTCCTGCGGACCTGCCGGTGGTGCAGGTGGTCGGCTTCGGGTTCTCCGTCGAACTGGCCGTACCAGGCGGGGCCGCGTCGGGCGCACCGGCCTTCCCCGGCAACGAGGGGCGCCCGCCGGAGCGGCCCGAACGCGGACGCCGGTCGGGCGATGTGGATGCGGGAAGGGATGATGAAGGGAGGACCGGCGAGCGCTTGGCACGCGCCCGCCGCTGGGGTATGTCGGTCATGGATCGGTCTCCGGTGATGCGGGGGTCGATCAAGGGCTCGTCCGGCGCTCCACCGCCGAGCGAGCCCGCTCTACTTCGGCGGCAGCTTAGCACGGCGTGTTCCTGCAGGAGGAGCGCTCGCCCGGCCGGTGCGCGGACATGGGACAGATTCGAGGCCAGCAGAAGCCAGCACGGCGGCAACCCGCGTGCGCTCGTCCGCGTCCGAGGCACGACGCGAGGCCGGCTCACTGGCCAGCGCCCGCAGGTAGGCAACGAACGCCTCGCGCTGGACGAGGCGAAGCTTGCCGAGTTTCGTGATCAGCAGGGGAAAGCCCGGCGCGCGGATCGTGTCGAGGAAGACACGCGCCGGGATGCCGGTGACCGACTCGACGTTCTTCTGCGAGAGCATTTCCGGCGGCGGCGCCGTGATCGTCAGCCCATCCAAGGGGATCGCGAGCGTTGCAGTTGCCGTCGCCGCCGCTGGCTGGTCGATCACCTTCGGGCTGGACCATCCGCCCGCGGAAGTCTCCGGGTTCTCTCTGTCGGTGGCGCGCACGCCGCCGTCAGCCTGACGACGAGCAAGCGGTGCCGATACACGCGCGAGAGCCGCTCGTGTCATGCCATACCTCCATCCGTGTTGGGTTCGTGCGCAACCGTGACCGCCGCTTCTGGAAGGAGCCCGAAGCGGTAATTCTGTGTCGCCGGTAATTCGACACGACTTTCCCTGAGACCTGCCTGGGGAAAACACCCTGTCGCATCGCGGGGTTGGGTGTTCTGGAAAGCCCTGCCGAGGGGCCGAAATGGGAGGTGCGAAGGGCTCGATTTGGTAATTTCGCGCGCTCCAGCGACGCCGCGCGTGGAGGCGACGTAGAGCCACCCATCGGGCCTTGTCCACCCCGGGCGAGCGCGACGCCGTCGCAGAGATCGAGGCGGACGTCGGCGAACGTTGCGCCGTCGGCCTCGTCCATCGGGCCGAGCGCGGCGCCGTACCCGCACCGCGGCTGCACCTTGACGCGCCTGGAGCTGCACGACGTCGCGCATGCGCCAGCGTCGTCTGCTCCCTGAATTGGGATCGGCGAGCGGGCGCGATAGGCACGCACGGGAGAAGTGCGCGGCGAAAGTCCAACGCGATGCCGCTTCATGTGCTCGACTCGCGCGCTTCCCGCCGGGTAGCGCTGCACCGCAGACCAGCATGCCGATCGCTCGGATGTGGGCTTGAGACCGCGGGCGTCCCGCGCTCCGCCGCCTCCCACGCGGCTCGCATGCTGCTTGCAAGTTTTCCTCCCCCCTCCATCGGCGGTCCCATTCGCTTCAGCGCCTCCAGGCGCACAGCCTCCAGTTTCGACCGGCGCGGCGCCGTCGCCCGGCGCTTCTCCACGAGCTCACCGAGCACCTGCGCCGCGCGCTCCCACTGCTCCGCCGCCCCCGGCGCGTGCGCGATCCTTCGCACGGCGTTCCAGGGCGCTTCAAGCTGATCACACAGGTTGCCGATCTCGGGGTGCAGCCGTGCGATCGCGCGCAGGTGGCACCGGGTCTGCTTGTTCATCTGGAAACACTCTTCCAGGACGTGGCTCGGCGCGCGGACAACTCCGCACGCGAGCTCGTACCAGCGCCGCGAGCTCATGCGTCTACAAAAGCACCGAACCACAAACCTGCCAGAGCGAAGCCTTCATTTTCCGTTCAACTTTAAAGAGCGTTAAAGCACAGTACAAGAGTCGGCTCCTGGCGAGGGCGACGGCATTAAAGTCTGATGTAACGTGCGACCAAGAGGACGCCGGTTCTCACGTGGCACCGTGACCTGACTGGCATTCGCTGGGGCCCGATCACGTGACCTCGGTGTGCGGGGTGACCCCTCCGGCGATCCCACCGCCCGGCCGTCGAGCGGGGCCAGCTCCGGCGGCGCGGCCGCGAGCCGCGCTGGCGTCCACCTGGGCGAGCTCCGCCCTGCGCCAGGCTCCCGCCTGGACGAGCTCCGCGGCCCCGTGCGGCGAGTTCGCGCCCTGCTGCGTGCTCGGCTCCAGGCCCAGGCCGGCCCGGCGTCCGCCGGGAAGAGCTCACGCCGCGCCCTTCGGGCCGCCCCGCGGTCGTGCCCGCCGCGCGCCGCCCGTGCATACGTATGCGACAAGACGGAGGTCGGCGGCTCGTCGGAGCCCATCAGCCGACCCCGCGCAAAATTACCAAATCGACCCCTTCGCGCCCCCCAGAATCGGCCCCTCGGGCGCTCCCTCGAAACGGCCTAACTGCGCGTCATCAGAGCGGGTTCCCCGCCTGACTAGATCCCGGTAACTCGCGACGAGATACCGGGTCGTCAGAATTACCATTTCGTGCCTCCTCACGCGCGCTCGTTCAGGCTCTGTCCCGAACCCGAAACGCCAACACAACGGAGGTTCGGATGTGGCAGGAGTAGCTACCCTCGCGCGGTCGGCGGCTCCAGACGCGCGGTCGGCGGGCCCGCTGGCGGGCGACGCTGCTGCACGGGCGGCATCGTGTGAAGCCCCAGGCGTTCAGCCGTCAGCGCGCCGTGACCGCGACCTTCCCCACGGCGCGCTCCGACGAGCCGCCCGCGCGCGAATAAGCACCGTCAGGGAGATGTAGGGGGCTGGGGCCCATCCTGATCAACTTGTTTGAGGGCGCACAAAGAAGCCCCCTCAGAGAACTTGGTGAAGTTCGCCCGAGGGGGCTCCCCTCCGGATGTCAGGACCGGAGGTAGACCATGCTGCACGACCCCCATCTTGGGCGCGAGTTCTTCAGGGGGCTGGTGAAGGTGGACGAGGCAGTGACGCGCCGGGGCGCGGCCGAGGGCTGCCCCGTGTGCGACGAGCCGCTGCACCGGAGCGACTACGACCGCAAGCCGCGTGGGGCCCTGGTCGCGCCGCCGCGCGGGCGGGGGCGGTGTCGTTGACGCGGAGAGCGCCTCCGTTGATGCTCTCACGCCGTGACCCGCTCCGATGGCCGGCCCGTCCGGGTGCTGATCAGCTTTAGCCCCGCGGATCGCGCGCTCGAAGAGCAGCTCGTCCGCCACCTCCACGTCCTCGTCCGCTTCGCCGGGATCGATCTCTGGACAGCCGACCGCGTGGGCGCCGGCGAGGACTGGCGCGAGGCGTTCGACGCGGCCCTAGAACGCGCAGACGTCGCGCTCCTGCTGATGAGCGCCGACTTCCTGGCGTCGGACTTGGTGCAGGACGTCGAGATGCCGAAGCTGCTCCGGAGGAGAGAGGAGGGCGGGCTGAAGGTGATCCCGGTGCTCCTGCGGAGCTGCCTCTGGCACGCGCACCCCTGGCTCGGCGGCCTCTCGCCCCTGCCGGGCGGCGATCGCGCCATCGCCTCGCTCCAGGAAGACGACCGCGATCGGGCGCTGATGGGGATCGCCGCCGAGGTCGCGCGGTGCTCCGGCGCCCTGTCCTCGCCCGGCCCTCTCGATGACGTGCTGGCGACGGGGCGCGACGCGGCGCTCCCGCGCGCCGCAGACAACGAGATCCTGGTCCTCGTCGCGCAGTTTGCCAGCGCGACGCCGGACCGCATCCACGTCGAGGAGCGAATCTCCCGGGCGCTGTCCCGCGCGAAGGAGCGCCTGCCGGGCGTCCCATTCCGGATCGAGCGCCTGCGCGACGTCACCATCGGCGACGGCGACGAGGCCGGCGCGGCGCGGATCCTCGCGAGGTGCAACGCCAGGCTCCTGATCTGGGGCCACTACGACGCCATCGGCTTCGCGCCGCGGCTCCTCGTCGACCCCGCTGCGGTCCTGGAGTCGGCGGTACCGGTCTTCGACGAGGTCCTCCGGGACGACGCCGACGCGAGCTTCCGCCGGTACATCCTGAGAGGGCTGGGAGACGACCTCCGGACCTGGGCCCTGCTCGTGATCGGCGAGCTGCTCTACTGGGGCCGGCGCTTCGACGACGCCATGACGGCGATCGACCTGGCGCTCGCCGACTGGGACGCGCGTCCGGACGAACCCGATGCGGAGCTCCAGGCTCGGGTCGCGCGCGGGCTCTTCTACAAGGGGGTGGTCGCGGGCACCCAGCGGGGCGACGTCGCGGCGGCAGCCGCGTGCTTCCGGCGGGCACTGGAGCTGAGGCCGGCGGCCTACGTCGCGGCGTACAACCTGGGAGACGCGCTCTACAACTTGGGCGACCACGAGGGCGCGATCCGGGCGTACACGACCGTGATGGACACCGGCGGCGCGCACTACCCCTCGCTGGTCGGGCGCGGGCACGCCCGCTACGAGCTCGGGCGCTTCCGCGAGGCCGTCGAGGACTACACTGCGGCGCTCGGCCTGATGACCTCGGCGGATGTGCTCCTTGCGCGCTCGCGGGCCTTCCAGAAGCTCGGTCAGGCACGCTTCGCGCTGGGCGACTACGCGCTGGCCAAGGAGGTGGACCCCTTAGCCTCCCTGGCCTGGGATTACCTGGACGCCAGCCTCTTCCCCTCGCTCGGCAAGAGCGAACGAGCGGACGCCCACTTCGCCCCTTTCGGAGACGGCTCTCCCGCGGAGGTGACGTTCTTTTCGGACCCCGCGCGGCGCTTTCTCGGTCGCCCGGCGCCGCCGCTCGGCACGCGTGGCAAGCTGGTCGATCCCGCCGTCGACGCCGTGGCCGGCGCGCTCTCGGATCTCTACCGCTCGACCGGCATCTTCAAGGAGGGAACGCCGACTTACGTCGAGAACGGGCGGATGAGCGCAGGACACGATTTCCTCAGGGCGTTCGCCGGCGGGTTGCCGGACCCCGAGGGGGTGTTGCGCACGGTGGTCACCCTGGTGCGCTTTGGGGTCCGCAGGCCGCTCTCCGCGCTGGTCGAGCTGCCGGACGTGCGCGCGCGGCTCGCGCCGCGGCTCTCTGCCGCCCTCGACGTGCTCCTCACGCGGGACGCCGCGTACCTGCACGCGATGGCCATCACCGGCTGCGATCCGGTGGACTGGATCGGCGACGAGGCGCGCCACGTACCTCTTTGCGAAGCGGTAGCCGAGCGGATCCGGGCGCTTGAAGGGGACACCCACGACTACACGGTCAAGACCAGGCTTCGCGACAAAACGATCATGGACGTGCTCTTCGGGCTCGGGCCCCCCGACGGCGGCTTCAGCTCGATGTCCTTCAAACGCGACGACGCCGCGAACCTCGGTGTCTCCTACCGGCAAAGCAGGGGGGAACGCGTCCAGAGGACGTGGCACGAGAGGGACGTCGACCGTATCGCGCGGGGGCGCGCCCGGAGACAGATGGCCCGGATAGGGGACGACGCTGCGTTCTGGAGGCGCGTCGACGATCTGCTGGGCTTCCTCGTCGAAAACGCGATCCTGCCTGCCCGCGTCCGGCAACGGATTGCCGAGGCCTGGCACAACTGATGGCCATTATCCAGTCCGTACGGAAACCCATCAGCTAGCCTGGGCGGCAACACAGCGTCCCGCCCTGTCGGTTTCGTCACGCGGGGTCCGCCGGGTACCGCGCGCGGCACTCCAGCGGCTCGGCGAGCAGACCGAGGTGGCTCAAAATCTTCCTCGCCGTCGCCTTATCCGTGATCGCGGCCATGAGTCGCATCCGTCCGCTGCATCGCGGGCACGCGAGAACATCTACGGCGTAAGTCCGCCGCGAAAGCTTCGACCATTCGACGCGAGGCGACGTCGCCAGAAGGAGCCATGCAGCAGCCGATCAAGGTGCCGGACCGAGATCCCCTCCGACACGAACCCAACATCGGCCGACGGCAGCACAGCGCCCAGCGCAGTCGACACCCGCTCGCGCTCGACCTCGCCATGCACCATCGTCAGCAGCGCCCCAACCACCACGTCCCGAGCGCCTCGCTCCGACACTGCCGACGGCGCCGCGTCGCTTCGCTCGTCTCCTTTGCGCAACGGCTTCGCCATGCCTCTCGCCCGCCCCTTCGACGCCTAACTCGTCGGCATGGGCGTGATCGTCGTCTTCTTGTCATCGCTGCCCGCGCTATCAGCTCCGGCGCGCTGGTCGCCCTTACACGCCTTCCCCGTCGCCTTCGGTACCACGACGCTGCGTTGCTTCGCATGCGGCGCGAGCACACCGTGGTAGCGCACCAGCGGATGGCGCGGCGGCGGCACCAGCGCGGCGAGCCTCGCGAGAAACACAATCGGCATCATCACCCGATGCGTTCCTTTTCGCCGCGGGTACTTCACCTGATAGGCCACCCGACCGTTGCGGAGGATACTGAGCTGCCCCAAAGCGAAGCAGGGACGCGCGCGATACAGGACGAGCCGCTCGCGCCCCTGGTCGTCGTAGCCCTCGATGCGCACCGCCGCCTCGACGTTGAAACCATCGAGCTCCACCGTGAGCGGCCCATGGCGCTTCGGCTCGAACCGCGCTTCACCTCCATCGTCCGGCGGCACGACGGTCTCGTCCTCAATCCTCACGAACTCGCCCCTGCGGAGCGCGACCTCAGCGCAAGCGTCAAGCGCACTCCGTTCCGGCGCTTCGTTCGAGCGCTCTTCGTTCGGGCGCTCGTCGAGCAGGCCGCGCTTTCGGAGCCAGCGGAGCGTGCGCTCTCGGACGCGCTGCACGATGTCCTCGAGCTCCTCGTCCCCCCACCGCGCGCCTGGGCTACTGTCGGGCGTCGCGATCGCTGTCGTGCGCGCTGATCTCCCCTACTGGGTCAATCCACTCAATCTCGGGCTGTACGAGGCGCCGCTGATAACAGCGTGCTTGGCCGTGGAGGAAGTGTGCGCACCGTCACGCACGCTTTCACGCTCGGACTACGCTCTCCTCGCTGCGGCTTCGTCATGGACGGCCAATCGCGCCTCGACGAGGGCAGCTGTGGTGCCCGCCGCGTGCACGTCGAACAGGCATAGATGCAGTCACGAATGCCTCGACCTCGGCATGGTTGCCGCGGTTCGGCATGAGCGCAGCGCTTGACGCGCCATGCAGCGCCGTGGCACTGCTGTTCGCCGGGGAGGCTGCGATGTCGCCAGTTCCGCGTTGGTCGCTCCGGGCGTTGGTGCCGCTCTGGATGTTTCTCGCTTGCGTGCTCGCGTCGGGCGGGTGCCAGTGCGTCTTCGGTGAGCCGCCTCCGGAGCCGCCTGGCCTCGTCGCCTGCCGGACGCAGCGCGCGCACAGCCCTGCCACGTCCCGCCCCGCGCCGGAGGTCGAGACCGTCGCCGCCGGCACCATCCCGGGGACGTTCTCCATCACGAGCACCGGCGAGTCCGTGTACACCATGGACCTGGCCACCCCGCCCGCGCGTGCGGGCATGGGGCCCGGGCTCCAGATCGTCTACCGCAGCGACGGCGGCGACGGCGTGCTCGGCAACGGTTTCTCCCTCACCGGGCTGTCCGCGATCACACGATGTCCGAAGAGCCTCGCGCAAGACGGTGAGATCCGCGGCGTGCGCTACGACGGAGACGACGGGCTCTGCCTCGACGGCCAGCGCCTCGTCCCCGTGGGACAGGCCCCGGGAACCATCGAGTACCGCACGTTCCCGGATACCTTCGTCAAGGTGGTCGGTCACTACCCTCCGGAAGGCGGTGCGCCCGCCGAGGCGCTCTTCTTCGAGGCCTATCTGCCCACCGGCCGCGTCGTCGAGTACGGGCGCACCGAGGGCAGCAAGCCGCTCGCGCGTGGCAGCGTCCCGCGCGCGTGGCTCGCGAACGAGGCCCGTGACGGCCGCGGCAACGCCATGACGTACGCGTACTGCCTCGCAGAGGCCGAGGACGGCCATGCGGCCGAATATGCGGTGGACGAGATCCGCTACACGAGCTTCGAGGGCGCGCCGTCGCTGGAGCCTTCCCGGGCGGTGCGGTTCGTCTACGGGAACAAGGACTCGGCCGCGGTTCGCACGGGCTACTCGGGCGGCATGGCGCTCCAGCGCTCGCTTCGCCTGGAGGAGATCCAGATGCTCGGTCCGGGCGACGCGCTGGTCCGGAGCTACGGTTTCCGCTACGAGCTGAGCCCGACGACGAGCCGGACGCTCCTCACCCAGGTCGAGGAGTGCGCGAGCGACGGGGTCTGCAAGCCCCCGACACGGTTTCAGTACAGCCGCGGAAAACCCGGATTCGAGCGGCTCACGACGGACATCGACAAGCCGGTCTCCGAGAAGGCGAGCCCGATGGTGTTCGACATCGACGCCGACGGCCTCGACGATCTCGTGATTCCGGACATCGTCGCGGGGTCTAGCACGCCGTCGCATCCGATCACCGCGTGGGGGGTGGCGCGCAACCTCGGGCCCCGCGCCTCGCCATCCTTTCTCGCGGCGCCGGAGCTCGCCTTCCTCCAGGATTGGCTGTTCGTCGCCGATCCGGATGGACCGTCCGACCCGGCCCTTCTTCAGCCCGAGCTCGGGACGGTGCTCGATTACAACGACGATGGGCAGATGGACGTCTTGCTCCACGACGTCTTCGACACCAAGACCACATGGCACGTGCTCCTGTCCCAGCCGGACCGGACCTTCGCGCTCCATGACACGGGCATCCGCCGGCCGTTCCCGCTCGGGGTCACGCCTACGCCCCCGAGCCTGATCAGCCCCGGCGCCTCGGTGCACCTCGCCGATCTCGACGGCGACTCGGTGCCGGATCTGATCCAGTGCCAGGACCACGCCGAGGAGCTGGTACCGAACCCGCTCTCCGCGGTGTGGTCCGTCCACCTCTGGAGGCCCGCGCGTGGTGCGACGCCCGCGGGATTCGACCGCACGGGCGAGTCGATCGAGCTGCTCACCGGCTATCCCTGCCCGATGGAGCTCCACACGCTCGACATCGACGCCGACAGCACGATCGATCTCATCGTGCCCTCCGTGAGGTTGTTTGGTGACGGGACGGCCCTCATCGGAGAAAGCTACGAGGCGATCATGCGCCGGGGCGAGGGACGCTGGGGGGTCATCGACACCAAGCTCCCTGTCGTGCCGCGGGGGGGCCGCGTTGTCTTTCTCGACGTCAACGGCGACGGCCTGCCCGATGCCGTCGAATCCGGCTTTAGCGGCCAGCTCTACACCTACGTCAACACGGGGTCGACGTTCGTGATATCGCCGTTCCGGACCGTCGACGCGTTCAGCTTCGGCGATCTGCTGGGGGTCCCGGACCAGGACGCGCTTTTCCGCCTCGCGGTGCCGCTCGACTTCAACGGCGATGGACGGCAGGATCTCCTCATGCCCGTCCCGCCAGGCATGCTGCTGAGTGGCTCCAATGTCCTCCCCTCCTGGGCCGTCCTGCAAGCGACGGGCGACCTGGCGGGGCCGCCGTTCAAGCTCGTCGACGCAGGGGTTCCTTTCGAGGCCAAACTCGGTGACGCGATCACGCTCGCCGATCCGCGCGGGCCGCGCACCGGCGATCTCAACGGGGACGGGGCCCAGGATGTGATCCTGCCGCTCGGCGGTGTGTTCAACGTCTTCCAGAACCTCTCGGCCGACCAGGATCTCCTGGTCGCGGTCTCTGACGGGATGAACGCGCACGAGCCGACCGAGCCGGGCTTCGTGCCCAACGTGAGCATCTCGTACGGCCACCTGACCGATGCGCCGGTCACGAGCGGAGGCGCGGAGGAGGATCCGGACCGGAGGAGCGCGCTCTACGTCGCGCGTTCCGGCGCGGCGGACGACTGCGGCTATCCGCGGCGCTGCGTCGTGGGCCCCCGCCGGGTGGTCAGCGCGTACGCGCTCAACAACGGCGGGGATCGAGCAAGGCGCTTCGAGGTCGGCTACCGCGACGGGCGCTACCACCGGCTGGGCCGCGGATTTCTCGGGTTCGGCGAGCGGATCGTCACCGACCTGGATACGGGTGCCGTGACGATCGACGTCTACGACCACGTCACCTTCGACGACGAGCTGCAGGTCTTTCCCTTCGCGGGGAGCGTCCAGCGGACGTGGCACGGCGCTCCGGGGCTGCCCAGCCAGCCCAGACCGGAGCAGATCGAGCTCTCGTTCAGCGACGTGACGCGGACGCTCGTACCGACGAACGACGGCGCGACGTACTTCACGCTGCCCACCGAGCGCCGGGTGAGGCGAGCGCAAGGGGTCTATCCGCCCCCGGGCGGCGCGGTGCCCTCCGTCGAGGCGTACGTGCGGGAGATCGGGCGAGGCGGCGACGGCGCGACCCTGCTGCGCGACTCGGTATCGAAGGTGACGGACTTCGACAGGTTCGGCAACGTGCGCGCCGAGGAGGTCTCGACGGATGGCGTCGACCTGACGCTCAAGGTCACGCGGACGTTCAAGAACGACACCGAGCGCTGGGTCCTCGGCCAGCTCGAAACGCAGAAGGAGTGCAGCGCGGCGGCCGGGATGTCGCAGTGCCGGACCCTCTCGCGAACGACCACGATCTACGGCGAGGTGGAGACCGAGTCCACCGAGAGCGACGACGGCCTTCCGGACACGAAGCTGACCCTCAGCTATGCGCGCGACGACTTCGGGAACATCACCGGCGTCACGGCGGAGGACGCCTTCGGGCACAAGCGCACATCCAGCACGGACTTCGACGAGGAGGGCATGCTCCCCGAGAAGTACGTGAACGCGGCCGGGCACACCACCCTCGTGGAGTTCGACGACGCGCTCGGCGTGCTCCTCAAGCGGGTCGATCCGAATCAGCTCGTGACGACGTGGGCGCATGACGGTTTCGGACGGCCCGGCCGCGAGACGCGCCCGGATGGCACGACGACGACGGTCGCGCTCTCCCGCATCAATGACGGCGGCCCGGCGCAGGATGCGTGGCGGGTGAGGCAGCGGAGGATCACGACCGGCGGTGCCGACGATACGGTGGAGTTCGACAGCCTCGGCCGCCCGATCCGATGGCTAGGGTATGGGCCCGAACCGGAGCCGTCGGAGGGCTCGGGCGATGCGAAGCGCATCATGCAGGAAGTCGTGTACGACGCGCTGGGCGAGCACATCGCGCGGCGCTCGGTGCCGGTCAGGGAGGACACGCCCGAGAGCGGGATCCTGTACGATCGCTATGAGTACGATGCCGTAGGCCGCGAAGTGCGGCATACGACGCCTTGGAACGCGACCACGACGACGGCATACGATGGCCTGCAGGTGCGCGTCACCGACCCGCTCGATCATGTGACGGTGACCGAGCAGGACCCGCTGGGGCGCATCAAGACCATCACCGACGCGGCCGACGGGATCACCCGTTACGCGTACGGCCCCTTCGGACTGCTGCATACGGTCACCGATCCGGGCGAGGCAGTGACGCGCGCGACGCGCGACGCATTCGGCCGCGTCCGTCAGCTCGACGATCCCGATCGGGGCACGACGGTCTCGATCCATGACGGCTTCGGCGAGCTGATTTGGTCGACCGATGCGCTCGAGCGAAAGGCCACCTGGACGTACGACGCGCTCGGTCGACCCCGCTCGCGCGTGGACCAGGACGGTGCCGAGAGCCTGACGACCACGTGGACCTGGGACACCGCGGCGCATGGCGTCGGCAAGCTCCATACGCTCGCGAGCCCGGACGGGGAGAAGACGTACGGGTACACGGGCCGTGGCCAGCTCGACACGATCGCGCTCCGCATTGACGGCGAGCGCTCTCCCCTGGAGGCCAGGCTGGGTTACGACGAGCTCGGCCGCGTCGAGACGGTCACGTACCCGGCGCCGGCCGGCGCGGCGCCGTTCGTCGTGGCCCACGATCGCGACGCGCACGGCCATGTGCTTGCTGTGCGCGACAGCGGAACGAACCTCGTCTACTGGCGCTTGGCCGACGTGGACAACGCGGGGCGCTTCCGGGAGGAGGTGTTCGGCAACGGAGCCGTCACGGAGCGGACCTACTTCGCCGACAAGCAGCGCCTGAGGCACATGGCGACGCAGAGCGGCGCTGGGGAGGTGCAGGACCTGGACTACGGGTTCGACGATCTCCTGGATCTCACGCGCCGCACCGATGCGCTCCAGCCCGAGAACACGACGGAGCGCTTCCGGTACGATTCGCTCCATCGGCTGACGTGCGCGTACTTCAGCGATATCGAGAGCTCGGCGGCGCCCTGCGCGCTCCGCTACGACTACCGCCCGAACGGCAATCTCACCTTCAAGTCGGACGTCGGTGACCTCTTGTATGACGACCCGCTGCACCCGCACGCGGTCACCGGCGCGGGTACGGACACCTTCGCGCATGACGCTGTCGGCAATCAGACCGCGCGGCCCGGTGGCACGACGGTGCGCTATACGCCGTTCGATCTGCCGGAGCGCATCACGCAGGGCGCGAGCACCATCACGTTCGGCTACGACGGCGACCAGCAGCGGATCCGCAAGACCACCCCGGAAAAGGAGACGCTCTACTTCGGCGACCTGTACGAGCGGGTCACAGAGGCGGTATCGGGCGCCGTAGAGCATCGGTACCATGTCCATTCGCCGGAGCGTGTGGTAGCGATCGTGACCCGGGGAGGCTCGGACGACGGCACCCGTTACGTGCATGTCGATCACCTCGGCTCCGTCGATGCGCTCACCGACGAGGACGGCGACGTGATCGAGCGGCGGAGCTACGACCCGTTCGGACAGCGCAAGAACCCCGTCTGGGGAGAGCGCCCGCCTGCGTCGTTCCCGAGCGAGACAACGCAGGGGTTCACAGGGCACGAGAGCGACGACGAGCTCGGGCTTGTGAACATGAAGGGCAGGATCTACGATCCCAGGATCGGGCGGTTTTTGACGACGGACCCGATCGTGTCGATCCCGTCCTTCGGGCAGAGCTGGAATCCGTACAGCTACGTGCTGAACAACCCGCTCGCGTACGTCGACCCAGGTGGCTTTCAGCAAGCGCTCCCGCAGGCTGGGCCCCCGCCGGTCCGCGCGGACTTCACGATGGAAGAGCTCGGCCTCGACCCGATCGTCATCGACGTGGGCGGCCAATGGCCGGAGAACGAGCCGCGCGCCGACACCGATACCAATACCATGGCTGCCGAGACGGGCGGCGCCGTGCCGCCGATCGACGTCAGCGTGCTCGGGACGAGCGCGGGCTTCGTGCCCCAGCCAGCGCTGTCGTGGACGGAGACCACGAGCCCCGCCAGTCTGGTCGGCGAGAGCTTGCTCGGCGCTGCCGAGGGGACGGGCGAACTGGCGCTCGGTCTCGCGCGATCGCTGGTCCTGAATGCGGTTACGCTGGGCGGCTACGGCACCTACGCGCTCGGCCGCGCGATGTGGGACGGCTACCAGGACGACGGCGTTCTCGGCGCGCTCAATGCCGTCAACCCGCTCTACGAAATTGGGCGCAATGGGGTCGACACGGCCCTCGCCATCGACCGGGAGGATTATCGGGCAGCGGGTGCGGCGGGGGTGAAGACGATCCTCCTCGGCGCGGCGACGGTGTTCGGCGCGGGGAGGGGGCTGGGAGCGCTCGCGGAGGAGTCGACGGCTGCGGCGGGAGCCGCAACGGTAACACCGAGAGCGTACTCGGTCGCGTTCGAGACCGCTATCCCGAAGGCCGGGATCGGCCGATACCCTGCGCACTTCGCGGCAGCGAATGAGAATTTGCTTCGAGCGATGGCTGATCCACAGCTTGCGCCAATGATTCGTCAGACCATAGGGCAACAGTTTGAGAGCACGATCCTGAGTCCAACAGGCCGCGTTCTTGGAAGATCACCCACGGGGTGGACATGGCATCATGTTCCCGGTAGACCTGGCGTACTTCAGCTGGTTCCGAGCGAGCAACACGCGTCGGGTTCGGCCTGGCAGCATCTACTTCACCCAAACGGACAGGGAGGGATGAGTGAATGGGGACACCTCTACTAAAAGAAATTCTTCAAAACTGGCAAAAGTACGAGCCCGATGAGGATATTTATGTTCCATCCGGAATAGACGTTACCTTGGACACCATCGTTACCATTCTTCCGTTCGATCGACATCGTCCTCGGATGTTCGAAGGTCTCGAATACGTCTTGAGCTTTGAGCAAGTCGGGGACGCCATCGTCGGGCTCGAGGCCCAGCTTCGACGCGAGACGTCGGCAGAAGAGCGGCTCGCAGCAGTTCTGCATTATGCGCGACATGACGCGTTCATCGATCCCCAGCACCTGCCGGTGGGTGGATTGCGCGAATGAATCGGCTCGTCGCGAGCAAGCCGACCAGCTCCAGGTCGTCGGCCCGATGCTGCGCAACGCGCCCGTTGGCCTGCTCTACGTCGAGGTGCCCTCCCTTGCCTCTGAGTTCGCCCAGGGGCTGCGTGCGCCGTCGCGGTTCCGCCCGAAAGCGCGCGCTACGCTCCCGCCGGTCTTGGCCGAGAAGTACGTGAAGCGAGATTGTTCGTATGCTCGATGGCTTGACCGGAGGGCCTTGCGCCCAAGCGTTTTGCCATGGTCACGCAGCAAGCCATGCGTCGCACTGAACCTCTTGACGATGGCAGCGCTCGGGATGTCATGCTCCACGACAGCGCCTTCGACAAGACACACTGTCTCCCATCACCGACTGACCGTCGAAGAGTGGCGAGCCACACAAGCGCTGGACGATGTTTATGTCCCCGACGTCAAGGCAGGGAACACCGCCGCGCTCGGCGGGGCACGTGTTCCCTTTGCCCTCTATATCGTTTCCATGCACGAGCGCCTCCACGAGGTATATGGGGAGGAGTTGACAGCCGCGCGCGAGGCGAACCCCGAGCTCCGCGACGCGGCAGATCTCGCGGTGTTGATCGAAATCGTCGTCAATCAGGCGGATGGCCGCCTCGCGAAGCTGGGCGTCGCCAAATCCAGTGGATCCGTCGTCTTCGATGTGGTCGCGCTCTCGGCATTGCGACGCGCAGCCCCCTTCGACGTGCCACCACCTTCGATCTCGTCCCCGGGCGGCAAGGTCTATGTGCACTGGACTTTTCATGCCGATCCGTATCAGGCATGTAGTCCCAGGAATGCGAGACCATTCCTGCTCGCCAAGGCACCTTCCTCGACGACTGCCACGAGCGCATCCAAGCATGGGCCTTAGAAAAGCGCCCAACCAAGGAGAGGGTTCGCGTGAGGCCGTGGAGGTCGGCGCGGCGGCGCCGCCGGTCGACGGCAGCACAACAGGCTATTCGGGAAACCGAAGCGTCTCGACCTTGATGCCGTCCTCCCCCATGATCGTCTCGCCCGACCAGTCCCAGCTGATGCCGCCCTTACCCGGCGGACCGAGCTCGTAGGTGACGCCCTCCAGCGTGAGCTGGTCCTCGTCGAGGTAGGCGATGCCGATCGAGTCGCCGCCGCGCCCGGGGCCGCCGTAACCGCCGTCGCCCCCTCGCCCGCCATCGCCACCCTTGCAGGACCACGAGCCGTCCCCCACGGCGCCGCCTAGTTCGCCTCGGCCCCCTTCGCCGCCTTCCTCGGGCTTTCCGCCGTCGCCGCCTGGACCCGCGTCGATGGTCGTGATGACGCTATCGCGCAGCGTCAGCTTGGCATGAAGCGCGACGATGCCGATGGTCGGGTGCCCGTTTTCGCCCGCTCGGCCGCCCCTGCCACCGCAGCCGCCAGCGCCGCCGGAGCCACCGCCGGCGCCTCCCTTGGAGCCCACGCCGCACACGGCGAGTTCGCCTCGACGGCCGCCGCCCCCGCCGCCACCTTGGCCCGGCATGCCCCTGCCGCCGTCGCCTGCCCAGTCGCCCTCCCACCCTGTCTCGGTGATACGCCCGATGCCCTGACCCGCGGCGCCGACGGTGCCGTACAGGCCGGAGATCCCGTGGTGTCCACCGCTGCAATGGGTGCCTGGCACGTCCCCGCCGCCTCCCCGCCCATCATGCCCGGAGTTTGGAGTTTGCGACGGCTCCCCGTCGTCCCCGTCCTCCGCGCCGTCGGGGAGCCCGTCGCCTCCCTTGCCGCCAACGCTCGGAATTCCGCCGTCGCACCGATTCACCACCGCCGAGCCGCCGGGCACGGTGTCTGCCGAGCACGCATCGCCGCCGTACACGCCATCCGGTCCGATCGCTGCGTGATTTAGCCCGCCCCATTTCTCGCCATCGTGACCTGCCCATCCGTACGACGTGCGAACCTTGCTCCGGATGAGCTCCACGGCCGTGCCGGATTGCACGAGCATTCCGATCGGGCCGCCCGACTGGAACCGCAAGTCGACGATCGTCGATACCCCGTCCGCGGCTCCCGTATCTCCGGCGCTCGCCGGTACGACGGTCAGAGCGATCCCGTCGGTAGCTGCGATCTGAATCAGCGAGCGCGTGTCGAGCATGCGCTTCCAGCTGATGCAGCTGAAGCCGCCGATGAGATCCACGCCGGAAGGCAGCGTGAGGGGCCCGAAGAAGCCGTCGGCGCATGCGAACACGCGCCCTCGTGCGGCACGCGCGAGCTCCACGGCGCGCTGCAACGTGCGCACGGGCCGCTCCTTCGTACCCGGGTTCGCGTCGTGGCCGTCGCCCCAAACGCCGGCCACGAACACCCCGCAGCCATCCTCCCACACGTCCGCGGCGAGGCGCTCGAGACAGAACGACTCTGGCGGCGCGTCACCCTGACACGACGAGGTGCCGTCGCAGCCCGTTCCGCCCGGCTCATTGGGGCCCGGTGCGGTACCGCAGCCGGCCGCGACGAGGAGCAGCGCGGGGGACAGATAGATCGCTCTTGTGGTTCGCATCGTTCTCCCTCGATGTCGTGTCGTGCATGGGGGGACAACGGGGGGCAGGTCTATCGCCGTGTCGGCGGAGACTTCGGCGCCGGCCGCTGGGAGCACCTCGATCGCTCGCTCTTGCAAGATCCCGAGGAGCGGGCCCGGGCGCTCCTGCGCGCGCCGAGCTCGCCGGCCGCGGAGCACAAGGTCTTTTACTGCGTCGACGGTCCACGCGAGGACGAGATCTACGTCATCGGGACGCGCGGCACGATCCTCGTCTGGGACGGCGCCACGTTCACCGCTCTCCCGCCCGTCACGGCCGCGGCGCTGGTGAGCATCTTCGTCGAGGACGAGAAGCGCATCTGGATCTGCGGGCGCGAAGGCACGCTCCTCCGCGGCAACCGGCGCGAAGGCTTCCGCGCGGTCGCGGTCTCGGGCCGGCGCCAGATGTTCACGTCGATCACCAGGCACGACGGCCGGATCTACCTGGCAAGCGGCGCCAATCCGCGCGGCCTCTTCACCTACGAGCGCGGCAGCCTCCGGCGAGTCTCGACCGGGCTCGTGCCCGAGATCGAGGACGCGCACACGGTCGACAGCGTCGGCGGCGCGCTCTGGGTCGTCGGCTCGAAGGACATCGTGCGCCTCGAGGGCAGCCGCTGGGAGCGGATCGACCACGTCGACAACGCTCCCATCCGTTGACACTTGACGGTCATCGTCATCGGATGATGTGCGCGTGGTTAGCGCGGGATGCCCCGCGAGTGGTGCGAGGTGAAAATGCGAATCGTCTTGTCGCGCCTACACGCATGACACCGCCCAGGCCCGGCGTGGAGGCAATCACCTCGGATCCGTACCCTGCGGCCGACGTCATCGAGCCGCCGCATCCGCACGCGCACGCGCTCGGGCTGGCCCTGGCGATCGCGGTCGTGACCCTGCGCCGATGACCGCCACCCGGTGCCCTTCCTCAAACACCGACGTCGCTGTGAAGGCGACCCCGACGGGGGGCTCACCGCTGCCTCCGCCACCGGTGCCGCCCGGGCTGCGGCCGTGCCGTGGTGCCGCGGAGGGCTGGTGCCGCGGAGGGCCAGAGCCGCCGTGTGGTGCACGGAGCTCGGCGGGGCGCGACGGCGCGCTGCTCGCCGCCCGCCATGCCCTCTACCAGCGGGCCCGCCGCAGGACGCCCTTGCGCTGGACCGGCCAGACTCGCAACTGGACACCGATCGGCGCCGTGCCCCTCAACCCCCAGGCTCACGAGGCTCAAGCACTCATGAGGATGTGACCAGATCAACGGCCAACTATCTTGACACCCCCAGGATCGTGCTCGGCCTTGCGCTGCTGGAGCAGGCTGCCGCGCGCGAGGGCAGCGCGCTCCGTGACGTCCGGCTCGCGATCAACCACCTGTGCAGGGGCGAAGCGCGCGCCCGTGCCTCCGGGGAAACCACCTTCGCCGAGTTCGCTGAGCGGGTTCTTTCTGGAAAGCTTGCCGAGCAGTATCCGGACCATGTGAAGGCGATTCGGACAGCCGATAAATATGAGCAGAGGCTGGGCCACGTGCTCGACGTGCTAGGCCCCGTTCCCCTCGTGCGCCTCACACTCGACCCATGCCGACCACGCGATGTCTCGGCTGCCAGCGCACCTGGAGCCCGGATCGCGCCGGAATATTGCGATGGTCATCCATCGGCTATTGGCACTGGCTGCCTCGGCGCCGGAGATGTCCTCGCGGAACGAATCTACGGGGGCGAACCGTGGCGATCCGTTGCTTTTCCCGCAATTCTGGAGGCACGTGACCACCGATCGCACCCCTTCGGGAGCGATGGCGCCAACCCGGGCCCAACCGCCGGGCCTCGGGCTTCGAGGGGGCGAGCCGCCCTCCCGTCGCCCCGGGCCTCTGTGGTCGCCTCGCTTGCCGAGACACTCACCCGCGCCATCGCGATCGGGGATGAGGAGGCGGCCCGTGTCGTTCACGACGCTATCGGCCAGCTGCTCGGCCAGGGCCGAGTACCGGCAGGGCAACCAAGCTCGCGCTAAGAGTAGCAGGTCACATCGACGAGGCACCCCGGTAGGACAGCCGCGGAGCTCCGAGGAGGCCGAGCGACGTTGCCACGCTGCGCGTAGCCCGGCTCTGCCGTGGCCCGTGCGCAGCGGCCA